>JAJBVJ010000067.1 GCA_020859875.1 Rikenellaceae bacterium | reverse complement strand
GAAGATATAGAGAACTATCCGAGCCGATATGCCGTATGGTTCCGGATGATAATAAAACGATTCGGGGAAGATATGGGGGGATGGTCTAAATGAAAACTGCAATTATTGGTGCCGGCGTAGGAGGTCTTGCGGCGGCTATCCGGCTTGCTGCAAAGGGGATCGAGGTCACAGTTTACGAAAAGAACCTGACCCCGGGCGGCAAGATTGCCCGGCTGCAGAGCGGCGGCTACCGTTTCGATACGGGGCCTTCGCTGCTGACCATGCCGCAGCTTGCGGAAGAACTTTTTATTCTTTGCGGCGAACATATGAAAGACAGTATCCCCTACCGCCGTCTTGCGATTAATTGCAAATATTTCTTCCCGGAGGGAGGGACATTCACCTTTTACCACGACCGGCGACAGCTTATTACGGAGATGAGGCGGGCCGCAATAGGCGATCCTGATGCAGTGCTACGCAGGTTAGAAACCTCGGCAGATGTATTCGAACTGAGCGCTCCGGTGTTTTTGTTCAGCAATTTTCACAGATTGTCGAACTTCAATAGCCCGCCTTATAAAAAAATAGCCCGTAAACTTTACAAGCTGGATTTTCTGCGTAGTATGCACGGGGCTAACTCAAGGGATTTCTCGGATGATCGGCTGGTAAAAATATTCGATCGCTATGCCACTTACAACGGCTCCAATCCGTATAAGGCTCCGGCTACCCTAAATATGATCGCTCATCTGGAAAACAATATCGGTGCATTTTTTCCCGAAAAGGGTATGTTCTCGATAGTTGAAGGATTATATGGCCTGGCATTGAGACAGGGGGTGAAATTCCGCTTCGGCGATCCGGTGAAAAGTATCGTGATCGAAGACCGGGCGGCCGTCGGGGTTGAATCGGCCCACGGGGAGCAGCGATATCAAATCATTATATCGGATGTCGACGTTAAATATCTCGCCCGTAATTTGGTAAAAAGCCACCCATTGAAAAATCGGCTCGAGCGAAGCGGGCCCTCGTCCTCGGCGCTAATATTTTACTGGCAGATCAACCGGCGGTATCCGCAGTTGGATCTTCATAATATCTTGTTCTCCAGCGATTATAGAGCGGAATTCGATGCGCTGTTTAAACGGGCCGACATCGCCGGGGACAACACCGTATATATTTTTATCAGCAGCAAAGCGGTACCCGGCGATGCTCCGCAGGGGTGTGAAAACTGGTTCGTAATGATTAATGTCCCATCCGACACGGGTCAGAATTGGGACGGTATGATTGCCCGTGCACGGCGGAATATTATCGACAAGATCGACCGAACGCTTGATACCGATATTGAAAAACACATTACCGGTGAGCAAATCGCCTCCCCCGTGACCATAGAACACAATACTTCCAGTGCGGGAGGAGCCCTATACGGTGCGGCTTCCAACTCACCTATGGCCGCTTTTCTGCGTCATCCGAATATGCTCAAAGGAATTGAAAACCTATATTTTGTTGGCGGGAGCGTGCATCCCGGCGGCGGAATTCCGCTTTGCCTTGCAAGTGCGTCCATTGTCTGTGGCGAAATCTTTGACAAACTACGGGTGGATGAATAAGCTGCAGATCGAAAAACTAATGCCGGCGGCATACATACGCTTCTATACCGTAGGGGCTCTGTTGTTTATACTGCCGTTCACAAGGGAACTTTTTATCTCGATCACCAGTGCTTCACTTCTGTTGGTCATTGTATCCGTATTATGGATAAACCGCGACCGAAGCCCGCAGCAGATCATCTGGGGTTGTTTTATCGTAATATCCTCATTTTTCCTGGAATATTACGGGGTCGCAACGGGGAGCATATTCGGGGAATATTCCTATGGCCGGGGGCTTGCTCCGCTGGTGGGTGGCACCCCGGTAATAATCGGTGTGAACTGGCTTTTTCTGATATATTGTACCCATCTTATTGCCAAACACATTTGCCGGACGGTGGCCGGAAAAATACTGTGCGCTTCCGGGCTGATGGTATTGTACGACATTGTGATCGAATGGGTCGCCCCGTTCATGCAAATGTGGAGTTTCGCGGGGGGATATCCG
Organism: Rikenellaceae bacterium; assembly: GCA_020859875.1. GTDB lineage: Bacteria > Bacteroidota > Bacteroidia > Bacteroidales > Rikenellaceae > WRDF01. The sequence continues at coordinate 4,417 of JAJBVJ010000067.1, read as the reverse complement.
CCGCCCAGGAATTTTGCGGTTTGGTTTGCAGCATCGATGGTTTACCATACCGGTTTCGAACTGTTCCCGCTACGCTATGATAATGCCCCGGCCCGGGCGCTTTATGCCGTGCAGATATTTTTTTTCATAACCGTGGGCACTTTTTCCCTAATATTTTTGAAATGATCGAGGCCCGACATACACTCACTGGGAAATTACTGGCCGACTATTGCAGCGGCCCCTACATGGATAGGTTCTTCCACCGGATCGATATGGTGGGTACAAAGGTGAAAGGTGAATATCCGGTATTGATGTTAGCCAACCATTTTTCCTGGTGGGACGGTTTTATACAATACAGGCTGAATAAAGAGCTTTTCGGGCGGAGGCTGTATGTAATGATGCTCGAAGAGCAGCTGTGCCGCCACAAAATTATGAACCGCTGCGGATGTTTCTCGGTCAGGAAAAATTCCCGCAGTTCGGTAGATACCATGCGTTATGCGGCCGCTGTTATGGAGCATACTGAAAATATGGTACTTATCTTTCCGCAAGGCTGTATCGGTTCCATTTATCTTCCCGGGATCGAATTCGAATCGGGGGCGGATTATCTAATTAAACGGATCGATAATGCTTTCAAAATAGTTTTTAATGTTAATATGGTCGATTACGGTTCTTATAAAAAACCTGCGCTCACAATCTACCATAAAACCGTCGACCCGGGAAATATATCTTCCGTCGGACTACAAAAGGCTTTCAATAGTTTTTACGGAGAATGCCTTGCCGCCCAAACTGGTAAAGTATGGTAACGGCAGGGTGGATATTATTCGATTTCGGACTCCTCCGGTTGGCTGTAGCGCTTTACAATGCGGTTTCCCGCCCCTACCTTCCCCAGGCGGACGGAACGGCCTACCTGCCCTCTGTATCTGTTTTAATACCGGCACGGGATGAACAGGAGAACCTGGACATTCTTCTGGGAGGTTTCACTCGGTGGCGGGACGAAGTATTCGAGCTTATCGTATATGACGACCTGTCTTCGGACAAGACTTTTGCCGTCGCTGCCGAATATGCAGCCGCAGACAGCAAAATCAGAATAATTAAAGGCGGCGGTCTACCACCGGGATGGCTCGGGAAGAATCATGCCTGTGACTGCCTGGCCGCCGATGCATCCGGTAACATCCTGTTATTCATCGATGCCGATGTCCGATTGGAAAAAGGTTCCGTGACCCGGGCGGTCTCATATATGGTAAAGGAAAATCTGGCGCTGCTTTCGATATTCCCCCGGCAGATCCTCGATAATGCCGGGAGTGTCCTGTGCGTTCCGCTTATGAATTGGATACTTCTCAGCCTGCTCCCGCTGGCAGCTGTCCGCTTTTGCTCCCGTCCGTCTCTGGCCGCAGCCAACGGTCAATTTATGATGTTCTGCAAAGAGCGATACGATATATTGAGACCCCACAGCCGATTCAGGAAATCTGCGGTCGAAGATATAGCCATTATAAAATATTACAAGAGGCAGCGGCTCCGGGTCGCTACCCTGTTGGGGCGGGACGACGCAGGTTGCCGAATGTATTCCGGGTTGAAGGATGCGGTGGAAGGATTTTCTAAAAACATATTCGACTTTTTCGGCGGAAGTGCAACCCTGTGTTTTGTCTTCGTTGCGGCCACTACCGCAGCCCCGTTCTGGATATTTTTTCAAAACGGCATTGCAGCGGGGATTTTATACCTGGGAATCATTATAGCCATAAGGGTCGCGGTCTCGATAGCAAGCAGGCAGAAAATTTTATTGAATGTCCTGGCGATGATACCGCAGCAGATGGTGCTGTGGGCCATATCGGCAAAGGCTCTAATTAACCGTAAAAGAAAAAGACAAGTATGGAAAGGAAGAAATATAAATTAACGGCCGCCTGCATTTTTATATGCATGGCGATCTTTTTATCGGCGCCGGCTCAGAAACATTATTCCCAGGAGATTTACCGGGCATACATAAGCGGCGACATCGACGGCTGGGAACGGGTGATCGCCACCCTCGAAGCCTCCGGCACACCAACTGTCGCCCATAAGCTCGAGCTGGCCGAATATTATTACGCCCATATCGGCTATCTTCTGGGAGTCGGCCGAAAAAAAGAAGCTAAATTTTTTAATGAAAAAGCGGAAACTCTTATTGATAATATCCTGGCAGCTGAACCCGATAATGTTACGGCCACATCTTTAAAGGGCATATTTATAGCTTATAAAATGGAACAGAACAAAATAAAAGCTCCGGTTCTGGGGCCGCAATGCATTAAATATATTAAAAAAGCTCACTCCCTGGATCCGGCGAATATACAGGCATTATCCGACCTGGGCAATATGTATTACCATTGCCCGGCGGTATTCGGAGGGGATAAGGCTAAAGGTATGAAATATTTGCGTGAGGCTGCCCGATCGATGGAGAACCGGTCGTTATCCGAAGGGAACTGGTTTTATCTGAACCTACTTACGATACTGGCCGAATATGAAGTCGAGTCGGGTTCGATCGATAATGCCAGAGAAATATATGAGAAAGTTCTCCGTCTGGAACCTGATTTTATTAGGGTTAAGAATCAATTGTATCCTCGTATTTTAATTGATGCACCGAGGGATTGAATTCCGTTTCCAGTGCTATGAATTACCTTTGGAAGATTTTTTTCAAAACCTCGTAGAATTTATCCGAACAAGCCTTTTCGTGGAAAGGGTAGTGGCCGCAGTTGTCCAGAAGGGTGCTGTAATAATCCACTCCGCACTCTTTGAGATATTCCTCCACAGCGTAGTAGGGATGGGGATCGTTATAGCCGTGGATTACGTGGATCGGACACTGTACCTTGGCGAGTATTTCTGCAAAGCCTCCGCTTTTGCGAATCCTCGTGGCTTCACTCCAGATGACATTGTAGGCCCTTTGGTCGAAATTCATATCGGCGATCTCGCACTCCCGGCAATGGAGCGCATCGTGGTTGTCGACCTTTTGGATGATGTTCAGCAGGTGTTTTGTGAAATTAGTCTCACAGCAGTTCTCGCTTATCTCGATCACAAGCCTTTCGTACATCAGCCTATCATCCGGGGTAAATTTCTTCATCCGCGCGGTGGTGATGTGCGAAACATATTTTTCGTCGAATGGGGCACAGCCGACCGCCACGATACTCTTTACGGCTTCGGGATGGCGGGAAGCAAAGATTATCGAGAGCCAGGCTCCCCACGAGTGGCCTACCAGGTAAATCGGCTGCCTCGCTTTGGTTCGGAGCTGGGATTCGAGTTCCCTGACAAGGGTTTCGATCGTGTAACCGGACTGGAACGGCTCGAGTATGCCGTAGCCCATATCTCCGAGCCTCTTGGCTACACATCCCAAAGAGCCTGCCGCTCCGGGGCCTCCGTGAATAAGGGCAGCCGTATAGGGGTATTGACCGTATCTCCTTATCATACGATTGGTTTTATAATCAATAGGGGAATAAAGTTTATAAAGATAGCATATTATCCGGTTCAAAATCCGGTTCGGTGAATATTTTTTTGTCTCGTAATTTGAAACTCAAGTATGTAATTTTGCACCCTTCGGACAGGAATCTATTTTCATAGGCAGTCTTTACCGACAATATTTCATCGGCGATCCCATCCCCGTATATGTCACGGCTGGCCGCTGTGATCTCCAGACCGTTTGTAGCAGCTACGGCTTTGGTATATTCGTGCAGGTGCAGGCAATCGGTCTTCAGATGAACGGTGGCATTTTCTTTTAGAAAACCGGCATACATTCCCAGAAATTGGGGAGAGGTAAGCCTTTTTTTTACCCGGTTCTTTTTAAGCTGCGGATCGGGAAATGTGATCCAGATCCCGTCCACCTCCCCGGGGGCGAAAAACGAGTTTATAAATTCTATTCGGGTGCGGACAAAAGCCACGTTATCCATACCTTTTTCGGTTGCCGTTTTGGCCCCGCGCCACATTCGGGCCCCTTTTATATCGATCCCAATGAAATTCATATCGGGAAACATCCCGCCCAGAGCAACGGTATATTCCCCTCTTCCGCATCCCAGCTCCAGCACCAAAGGATTGTCTCTCCGGAAGAAATCGTCCTTCCACCGGCCCTTTAACCGGTAATCCCTGTGAAATATCTCTTCGAAAGCCGGTTGGATCAGATTCGAAAATGTAAGGTTCTCCTGAAATCTTTTGTGTTTATTTTTACCCATGTAACTTCTCGATATTTGCATTTCCCGTATCCCGCCGGGTTTCAATCCGTCTTTATTCCGATCGCAGTGATACCGCTGTATTCTTCGGCCGGGGCGAACCCGAACCTGTAGATCCCCGGGCGGGACAGCCGGCTCTTTACCCGATAGGGGACGGCAGATTCGAAGTGGTCGTTCCTGCGGATGCCGGTGGCGGCCAGGTTTAGTGGAAAAGTCTCCGTGACCAGTCGGGAATCGGGAGTAATTGTGGTGATCCT
>JAJBVJ010000053.1 GCA_020859875.1 Rikenellaceae bacterium | reverse complement strand
GCGCAAGGGTATACCGTGGAAAAGATACACGATCTGACCAAGATAGATCCGTGGTTCATCGGTAAACTGAAAAACATATACGATTACTCTCGGGTTCTTGCCGGGTATTCCTCTATCGACGAGTTTCCCCCCGAGGTTCTTATGGAAGCCAAGAGGCTGGGATTCTCCGATTTCCAGATAGCCAGGTTCGTGGAAGAGCCCGCAGGAAATATCGAAAAGGAGGCCCTCAGGGTGCGGGCACGGCGCAAGAAGGAGGGAATACTCCCCGCCGTAAAAAGGATAAATACGGTGGCCTCCAAGAATCCGGAGCTCACCAACTACCTTTATATGACCTACGGCGCCGCGGAACACGACATCCCCTTCTATAAGAACGACCGCTCGGTGGTGGTGCTCGGTTCGGGAGCCTACCGTATCGGCAGTTCCGTGGAGTTCGACTGGTGTTCGGTGAATGCCGTGCAGACAGCCCGCCGGCAGGGTTATAAGTCTATAATGATAAATTACAATCCGGAGACCGTATCGACGGACTACGATATGTGCGACCGCCTCTATTTCGACGAGCTGTCGTTCGAAAGGGTACTCGACGTTCTCGACCTGGAAACCCCCAAAGGGGTGATCGTTTCGGTGGGGGGACAGATACCCAACAACCTGGCCATTCGCCTCCACCGTCAGGACATCCCCATCCTGGGAACCTCTCCCCTGTCGATCGACCGTGCGGAGAACCGCCACAAATTCTCCAGTATGCTCGACCAGCTCGGGATCGACCAGCCGGCCTGGCAGGAGCTCACGAGTCTCGACCAAATCAGGCAGTTCGTGGACAAAGTGGGTTACCCGGTACTGGTGAGACCATCCTATGTGCTCTCGGGTGCGGCCATGAACGTCTGCTACAACGACGACGAGCTGGCCACCTTCCTGAAGCTCGCTGCCCGGGTGTCCAAAGAATACCCCGTGGTCGTATCGCAGTTCCTCCAAAATGCCAAGGAGATAGAATTCGACGCCGTGGCCCATAACGGCGAGATCGTAGAGTATGCCATGTCGGAACATGTGGAATTTGCCGGCGTCCATTCGGGAGATGCTACGCTGGTATTTCCTGCACAGAAAGTCTACTTTGCAACGGCCCGCCGCATCAATAAGATCAGCCGCCAGATAGCCCGGGAGCTAAATATCAGCGGCCCCTTCAATATACAGTTCCTGGCCAAAAACAACGATATAAAGGTGATAGAGTGTAACCTGCGCGCATCCCGCAGCTTCCCGTTCGTCTCGAAAGTGCTCAAACGCAATTTCATCGATACGGCTACCAGGATCATGCTCGGGGCTCCCTACACCAAGCCGGACAATTCGAATTTCGACATCGACTGGATAGGGGTAAAAGCCTCACAGTTTTCGTTTGCCCGGCTCCATAACGCCGACCCCGTGCTGAGCGTCGATATGTCCTCGACCGGTGAAGTCGGGTGCATCGGCAACGATTTCGACGAGGCCGTCCTGGCCGCCATGATCTCTGTGGGTTACGGCATCCCGAAAAAATCGGTAATGGTCTCCTCGGGCGACACAAAATCGAAAGTCGACATGCTCGACCCGTGCCGCCTTCTGCAAAGCAGCGGCTACACCATTTACGCCACCTCGGAAACAGCGAGGTTCCTCGAAGAGAACGGCGTAAAGACAAACGTTGTCGGGTGGCCCGACGAGAATTGCCCCGACAATATTATGGATATGATCGCCGGCCACCGGTTCGAATTGGTTGTCAACATTCCCAAGAACCTTACCCGGCGCGAACTCACCAACGGTTACCGCATCCGCCGGGGAGCGATCGACCACAACATCCCGCTCATTACCAATTCCCGCCTGGCAAGCGCATTTATAACCGCTTTCTGCAACCTCAAACAAGAGGATATACCTATTAAAAGCTGGCAGGAATACACCCTCAACGGGTATAATTAAGATCGACCCTCCAATGCGGATATTATAATCGATACGCTTTCGCGTATTTGGTCTTCTGTAATTGTAAGCGGAGGAGAGATTCTGAAAGCCGTATCGCAGAAGAGGAACCAGTCGCTCAGGATGCCTGCCTGTTTGAACCGCTCCAGAAGGGTATACATTCTTTCCGCCGACCCGAGCTCTACGGCCAAAAGCAGCCCGTGGCGGCGTATCTCTTTTATATCGGGGTGGCCGGCCAGGAGCGATTCGTATAGTGCACCGGCCTTCTCCGCCCTTTCGCAGAGGCCGTTTTCAATGGTAAATCGCAGGGCGGCGAATCCTGCCGCACAACAGACCGGGTGGCCCCCGAACGTTGTGATGTGGCCCAATACGGGATCGACCGACAATTTACCCATATTTTCCTTCGAGGCCACGAATGCACCCAGGGGCATACCGCCCCCCAAAGCCTTCGCAAGGCAGACAATATCGGGAACGACCCCTGCTTTTTCGAAAGAGAACATGGCTCCGCAGCGCCCCAGGGCGCTCTGTATCTCGTCGAATATCAGCATCGCGCCCGTCCGGTCACATCTCTCCCGCAGGGCCTTGAAATAACCCTTCCGGGCGATTCGCACCCCGGCTTCGCTTTGCACGGGATCGACAATTACACAGGCCGTCCTTTCGGTAATCCGGTCGAGCTCTTCGAATTTATTAAAATCTATCCGGCGGACATCCGGCAACAGGGGGCGGAACGCATTTTTATACTCTTCCCCGCCCATGACACTCAGCGAACCCTGGGTGGAACCGTGGTAAGCGTTGCCAAAGCAAACCATTTCCGACCTGCCCGTACACCGTTTGGCAAGTTTGAGCGCTCCCTCTACCGCCTCGCTGCCCGAGTTGAGGAAGTAGACCGAGTCGAGCCCCTCCGGCATCAGGGAGGCTATCAGGGCGGCATATTCGACCTGGGGGCGCTGTACGAGCTCCCCATAGACCATCATGTGCATATAGTCCTCCGCCTGACGCTTGACCGCCTCGATCACCGCCGGGTTGTGGTGCCCCACATTATTTACCGTTATGCCCGAGATAAGGTCGAAGTATCGCCTGCCTTCGGGAGTATAAAAATAAACCCCTTCGGCTTTTGCCACCTCGATCATTAGCGGCGAGGGTGAGGTCTGCCCCAGGTGTGCGAGAAATTGTTTGCGTAAGATGTCCATCTTATTCTTTATATTTTCCAAGTATCATTTCCGCGTTGCGCAGCGACCGCCTCATCCAGTGGAACAGGATCTGGTTTTTTTCGTCCCGCCCGAGACCCCAGCCGATTTTACTGCCGCGCAGTCTTCGGGTCAAAATATATAAAATTATCGCGGCTGAGGCCGAAACATTCAGGCTGTCGACGAATCCCCACATGGGGATGCGTATAAAGCCGTCGGCCTGTCTTTCGACCTCTCTGCCGACCCCTTGGTGCTCGGTGCCGAAAACCAGGGCGAAGGGCCCTGCCTCGAGGTCGAACTCCTCGGGCGTACAGTCGCCCGTATGGGGCGTGGTGGCAATAATGCGGTACCCCCTTTCGCGAAGGTCGGCCAGGCAGTCCGCCGTTTTGAAACTGCGGTGCAGGGTCACCCACTGGTCGGTACCCTTTACCACATTCTTGTTGGGGCGGAAACGGCAGATCTCTTCTATCGTATATATATCCTGCACTCCGAAAGCATCGCAGTGGCGGATAAGTGCCGATGCATTCTGGGGATGGTAAATATTCTCCAGGCAGACGGTCATGTAACGGGTGCGCTCTTCGAGTACCTGCCCGAGGCGCTGTGCCCTCTCTGCGGTCATGAAACCGGAAAGGTATTCGATTCTTTTCTCGAAGTAATCCGCACCGTCATTGGTCACGGCAGACCTATTTCCTGTATTTTTCATCTTCCTCGAGGATTTTTAGGTAACCGATATACCGGCTATCGGCAATGCGGCCTTCCGCCACCGCTTCAACCACCGCACATCCCGGTTCGTGGACATGGGTGCAGTTATAGAATTTACAGCCCGGAGCTATATTCATCATTTCGGGGAAGTAGCGGTAGAGCTCTCCCGGTTCGATCTCGAGGAGCCCGAATCCCTTAATCCCCGGGGTATCGATTATATATCCGCCGCCGGAGAGTTCATACATCCGGGCGAAGGTGGTCGTATGGCGCCCTTTATGGTGGTAGCCCGAGATTTCTGCCGTTCTGACCTGCTCCCCGGGTACGAACTTCTGGATCAGGGAGGACTTCCCCACACCCGAATTACCGGAAAAGAGAGTCGTCTTTCCTTCGAGATACTGCCCGAGCTTATCCATCCCCGAGCCGGTAAGGGCCGAAACTTCGATCACACGGTAACCGGCAAGGTTGTAAATGTCCCGGAACCGGGCTGCCTCTTCCGGACACCCTTCCACCAGGTCGCATTTATTGAGTATTATCGTTGCCGGCACACTGTAAGCCTCGCATGTTACCAGGAAACGGTCTATGAACTCCATACTTGTCTGCGGGGCGAACAGCGTAGCAACGATGACAGCCTGGTCGAGGTTGGAAGCAATGATATGGGATTCGCGCGAGAGGTTCGGAGAACGCCTTATAACGTAATTGCGCCGGGGTAGGATTTCGGTTATCATACTTTCTCCGGAAGGACCGGTTTCATATTCCACGATGTCTCCCACGGCGACGGGATTGGTGGTACGAACCCCCTTTAGCCGTATCTTGCCCCTCAGCCGCGCCTCGGTCTTTTCTCCGGTCACCTCATCGCGCAGGGTATAGAGGCTCCCTGCCGACCTCATTACCAGGGCGGTCGACGATTTTGGCGTTGTATCTTTAGGAGCGGTCATCCGTATCCTTTGGGATTTCGGGCTGCGGAGTGTCCGCGGTTTCGGCGGCATCCTCATGGTCGAAAACTTCGGGAAGACCGCGGTATATGGGAGAGAGTATCCCGTCCACCGACTTAATATAGGGAAAAACGAATTCCGCAGCGTCCACCAGAGGTCGGTAAAGCATCGATTCCCGGAGCTTCCGCTCCTCCGCCCATCCCCGCGGACGGTTCAGCGAATCGAATCCCCAAAGTACAAGCCCTATTACAAGTCCGGTCTTGGCTATGGAAAGTACCATCCCGGCCAGTTTATCGAGCGTACTGAGTCCCGCGAAATTGAAAATCCCCCGAAATAGCCTTCCCACGCCGGCCATAGCCAGGATCGCCAGCAGCAAGACGATCAAAAATCCGGCAGCCGCGGCATATTTTTCGTTTATGCCTAAAAAAGTTCCGAGCGGACGTCCCCAGGCAACGGCAAGCCACGCCCCCAGAAACAGCCCTGTAAGGCCCGCCAACTGAACAAAAAACCCCTTTCGGTAACCCCGCCAGAGGGCCGCAAGAAGGAGCACCGCAATTATAATGTCTATTAGGATCATTCCTTGCGAAATTACTAAATTTTCCCTTACGGGGCGAACTGCCGTTTGAGACTCTTTTCACCATATTTTAACGAACACAGGCTGCGCCCGGGCAATCTTTACGCAAACAAGTTTATATTTGCAATGTAAAAAGGCTTTTGAATGAAAATGTCCCCGAAAAAAATAACGATCCTTATCGTCGCTCTGCTGCTGCTCGACCAGGTGGTCAAATTCCTCGTGAAGATGAATATGAATCTCGACGAGAGTATTACCGTGTTCCCGAACTGGTTTTTCATCAGGTTCATCGAAAATCCGGGAGCGGCATTCGGCGCCCAGATCGGCGGCCAGTACGGAAAACTGATCCTCAGCCTGTTCCGTATCGCGGCCGTGGTATTCATCTGCTGGTATATCCGCCGGCTGCTCAATAAAAAGGCCCCTGCGGGCGTCTTGGTGGGTTTTGCACTTATATTGGTCGGAGCCCTGGGCAATATAGTCGACAGCGCTTTCTACGGACTGATCTTTTCGGAATCGACCTACACCGCAACGGCGGCCCTGTTCCCCGAAGGGGGAGGCTACGCGGGCTTCCTTCACGGCAAGGTCGTGGATATGCTTTATTTCCCGATCTTCAGTGGAACCTACCCGTCGTGGTTCCCGTGGGTAGGGGGCGACCATTTTACCTTCTTCAGCCCCATCTTCAACATTGCCGACAGCTATATCACCATCGGCGTATTTTATCTGATCCTTTTCCAGCGGAAGTATTTTAAGTAAAGCGGCCCGGCCCGGAAACCGTGAGCGGATCGTTCTACCATGTGCAGGTATTTTCTCTTCCTGCTCGCCTATCCGAATGCAAGGTTGTTTCTTCCCTATTTTTTCCTTGATACAACCGACGAACGAACGATAGGCCGCAGGCTCGACCCCGCAAGGACGATGATCACCGAAGGTCATCAAACCCGCCGTTTTTAGCCGGAGCAGGAATCAAGTTGCGAAAGGGAGATCACCCGAATTACCATGTAATGAGGGAAGCTCCCGGAAGCAACGCCTGCGACGGCGCGGCGGTGTCTTTTTACCTTCGGTTGCCTCCTCGTCGTTCGGCAAAGTTCAGGGCTCCGCCCTACTTTGCGCTCTCCTTGGTCGGTTGCTCCACTTTTAAGTTCCTTTTCCTCCTATGTTACCCCTTCGGGGTTTCTTCCTCCTT
>JAJBVJ010000113.1 GCA_020859875.1 Rikenellaceae bacterium | reverse complement strand
TCAAAATTCCTTGGGCATTTTACCTGCCCAGGCGCTGGAACGGCGTCGACGATCCCTACCGGTACTCGGTAAGCCTTACGATCCAAGCCGACGGGGGTATCACCGACTCGCTCACGGTAAAAACAGGATTCCGCAGGGTGGAGATATCGCCCGAGGGGGGCCTCCTTCTCAACGGCAGGCCCTACCCGGTAAGAGGGGTGGCCGTAACGCAGGACAGGGCGTCGGTGGGGCCGGTTCTGGGTCGCGACCAGGTGGCCGAGGATTTCGAGACCGTTACCGAAATGGGGGCGAATGCCATAAGGGTGCTCGGGGTGATGCATCACCCCTGGTTTTACGAACTTTGCGATCGGTACGGGATGCTCGTCTGGCAGGATTTCCCGCTGCTGGGCAGCGTCTATTTCGCCGACAATGCCTTCCCGAATACCGAAAGTTTCCGCGATAACGGGATGCAGCAGGCCGGCGAAATTATCCGGCAGCTCTACAACAGGCCCTCCGTGGTGATGTGGGGTATCTTTTCGAATATGCACCAGCGCGGAGAGAACCCCGTGGACTATATATCCAACCTTAACCTTATGACAAAACGGGAGGATCCCTCGAGGCTCACCGTCTGCTCGAGCAACGAGGACGGGGAGGTGAATTTCATTACCGACCTGGTGGTATTCGACCACCATTTCGGATGGCGGTCGGGCATCCCTTCCGATATACAGATATGGCGCAGGCAGTTCCAGCTCGGGTGGCAGAATATCCATGCGGGGGTGACGTGGTCGGCCGGGGCCTCGATCTATCATCAGGGGGATTCCCTCAGAAGGCCCAACTTCCTGGGAGGTTACCATCCCGAGCGTTGGCAGACCCATCTGCACGAGCAGTATTACAAATATCTCCACGGCGATAAAATGTTCTGGGGGCTTTTTGCCGGCAACATGTTCGATTACGGCGCCGCCGGGCGTACGTGGGGCGAAGGGACGGGAATAAACGACCTGGGCCTGGTGACATTCGACCGACGCTACCGCAAAGATGCCTACTATTACTTCAAAGCCAACTGGAACCCTTACGACCCGTTCGTATATATCGCCGAGCGGAGGTGGAACCGGCGTTCGACAAAGAGGCAGGATATACGGGCCTATACGAGCCGTCCGGAGGCGGAACTCTTCATTAACGGCATCCCGGCGGGAACGGCCCGTACAGAGCTGGGTATCGTTCTGTGGAAAGGGATAGAACTGGAAGAAGGCCCCAATACCATCGAGGTGCGCAGCGGCGAGCTTTCCGACCGCATAACGGTGACGGTATCGACCGAAAACAGATCGATCCGGGGGGTACGATAAATTACTTAATTTGTCCTCGGGCGATCACTTTACCGAGCCTATGTAATTGAAAAATATGCAATTGGGTATTTTTGCCTATTGTCTCCGGCATACTTTATGGCCATCTTTGCAATAAACCATTAAACTTCGCCAGATGGATATTGCAACCAATAAATTGGCTTCGGATTTCCGGGCGCAGGTCCGGATCCATCCGGGCCACGATGAATTTTTCAGGGGCCTGGTGTCGATTGCGGCAGGAAAACCGATCGACGAGAAGCTCGGGGAGAGCATAAAGGAGTATGTTCTGGGATATGTCGGGTGTAATCCTCTTTCGATAGACAATTTCACCGACACCGGATATGTGCGCAACTATATAGGTCGGGATCTGAACAGCGGTTGGGAAGCGATCGTTATGTCCTGGAAGAGAGGTAACCGTACGGCTATTCACTCGCATCCCCGGTTTGCAAGCTATACCATCGCCGACGGGAAGTTCCTAATCGAGATATTCGAGCCGGCGGGCGTAGGAAAAGCACGCCTGAAAGAGGCCCTGGTCGTTTATGACAGCCAATCGTTTTATGCAATCGGCAAAACCCCGGATTTTTTGAATCACATCCACCGTATTACCTGCCTGAGCGACACGGGACACAGCCTGCATGTCTATTCGGACGATGCGTTAAAAGGATATAAATTCGAACTTGCCATAGAGTAGGCAAAAGAGGAAGGGGATGGCCCCTTCCTCTTTTCTATGCAATGGTTTCCAGCAGCGGATCGTCGGTGTTTTCCCTCGAATTCAGAGTATCGGGTTCCCGTCTGTGTTCTGCGGGAATGAAGATGCCCGCGGGGGTTATGACCATCTCCACCCTCCTGTCGTGGGGCTCGGAGGGAACCTGCCCGATCAGTTGGTGTTCGAGGCAGACTCCGATCCCGGGCACGGATATTTTTTCCAGCAGCCTGTCGTAGTAGCCTTTACCCCTTCCCAGGCGCCCGCCCAAAGCATCGAAAGCTACCCCGGGAACGATCACCAGATCGAGCTGCGAGGCATCGACATGTGGGGTTCCCGAAGGGACGAGTACCCGTAGTCCGCCCTGCACCATCCTGCAGCCGGGTGTATAGCGGGCAAAGACCAGGTCGTCTCCCTCGATCGAAGGGAGAAAGACATTTTTCCGGACGGCCCATTTTTCGATGAAGCCGTCGGTGGGGAGTTCGTCCGAGAGCGACCAGTAGACCCCGATATTGGCCGCCTTACGAAAGAGGTCGAGCTGTTCGAGGCGGGAAAAGACCCTGCCGGACTGCCTCACTTTTTCCGACCGCGGTACAAGGGCCGTCTGCTGGCTAATCAGCAGCCTTAACCTGCGTTTACGTGAAAGAAGCATAGTGGATATATTATATATTTACAGTAATAGGCTCTTAAATCAAAGATAACAAAAAATGTTATATTATTTGCGCAATTCGGAACTTCGTAAATAGTGACTGACAGAATCCGCTAAGTTGCGCGATTCGCAAATTTTCAGCACCTGTCATTAAATCGATCCAACCATTGTTATTTAACGAACAATGAGGTAACTTTGCACATTCTTACAACGAAGCAAAACAAACTATAAAAACGTTATTCTATGGGAAATTTCCTCACCTCTTCGTCTATCGGGAGGAAGCTCGTAATGAGTATTTCGGGAGCATCTCTGGTTCTATTCCTTATCTTCCACCTGGCGATGAACTCGACCCTTCTCTTTTCGGAAGAGTCCTACAACCTGGTTACGGAGTTCCTCGGGGCCAACTGGTATGCACTGGTCGGAACGCTCGTCCTGGCTCTCGGTGTCGTGGTTCATATCTTTTATGCGCTGATCCTCACACTGCAGAACAGGCGTGCCCGCGGCAATAAGAGGTATGCGGTTACCGTCAGGGAAGAGGGGGTGAGCTGGGCTTCGAAAAATATGTTCGTACTCGGGCTCGTAATCGCTCTGGGCCTTGTGATCCACCTTTACAACTTCTGGTGGAACATGCAGTTCGTGGAGATCATCGGACGCGAAACGAACTCATACGGACACTTTCCCCACGAGGGAGATAAGATGGTGCGCGAGATATTTAAAAGCTGGATATATCTGGCGATATATCTGGTGTGGTTCGCCGCAATATGGTTCCACCTGACACACGGCGTTTGGAGCATGTTCCAGAGCGTCGGCTGGGCCAATAAGACGTGGTACCGCAGGCTGAAGATAGGGGCTAACGCCCTTTCGACCCTGATAGTACTCGGTTATGCGGCTATCGCCATAGTGTCTTTCCTCAGGGCCAATGACTTCTGCAGCTAACGGGATTTCTAACACGGATAACAAACAATCAGATATGGCAACATTAGATTCGAAGATCCCCGCCGGCAATATAGCCGAAAAGTGGAGCAAACATAAGGCCGACATAAAGGTGGTCAGCCCCGCCAACAAACGCAAACTCGACATTATCGTGATCGGTACCGGGCTCGGAGGCGCATCCGCCGCCGCGTCGCTCGGCGAACTGGGTTACAACGTAAAGATATTCTGCATTTCCGACTCCCCGCGCCGCGCCCACTCCATCGCCGCGCAGGGTGGTATCAATGCGGCAAAGAATTACCAGAACGACAACGACTCGGTGTTCCGCCTGTTTTACGACACCATCAAAGGTGGGGACTACCGCGCCCGCGAAGCCAACGTTTACCGTCTGGCCGAGGTGTCGAACAGTATAATCGATCAGTGCGTGGCCCAGGGGGTACCCTTCGCAAGGGATTACGGGGGCCTGCTGGACAACCGCTCTTTCGGCGGAGCCCAGGTATCCCGCACGTTCTATGCCCGGGGGCAGACCGGGCAGCAGCTCCTGCTGGGAGCCTATGCGGCGCTGAACCGCCAGATAGCCAAAGGGAGCGTACAGAGCTACCCGCGCCACGAGATACTCGACATAGTGGTCGTCGACGGACAGGCAAGAGGTGTTATAGCACGCGACCTTGTGACCGGAACCATAACGAGGTTCGGAGCACATGCCGTAGTGATGGCTACGGGCGGCTACGGCAACGTATTCTTCCTCTCGACAAATGCAATGAATTCCAACGGTTCGGTCGCTTGGCAGGCCTATAAAAAAGGCGCTTTCTTTGCAAACCCGTGCTTTACGCAGATACACCCGACCTGCATCCCGGTTCACGGCACGCAGCAGAGTAAGCTCACCCTTATGTCCGAGTCGCTGCGCAACGACGGCCGGATTTGGGTACCGAAGAAAAAAGAGGACGTAGAGGCGATCCGCTCCAGGAAAATAAAGCCGTCGGATATAAGGGAAGAGGACAGGGACTACTACCTCGAACGCCGTTACCCGGCATTCGGAAACCTCGTACCGAGGGACGTGGCCTCGCGTGCCGCAAAAGAGCGCTGTGATGCCGGCTTCGGGGTGAACGAAACGGGACTGGCGGTGTTCCTCGATTTCAAGACTGCCATCGAACGTCTCGGCGAGAACGTTATCCGGGCCCGCTACGGAAACCTCTTCCAGATGTACGAAAAGATCACCGACGTAAATCCCTACCACGAGCCGATGATGATCTATCCGGCCGTACATTACACCATGGGCGGTACATGGGTGGATTACAACCTTATGACGACCATCCCGGGGCTCTACTCGATCGGGGAGGCGAACTTCTCCGACCACGGGGCCAACCGCCTGGGCGCCTCGGCACTCATGCAGGGTCTTGCCGACGGTTATTTCGTACTTCCATACACGATCGGGGACTACCTGGCCAAAGAGATACAGTCGCCCAAGGTAAATACCGAAGCACCCGAGTTCATCGAGGCGGAAAAAGCCGTAAAGGAGAAGATCGAAAAACTCCTTTCGATCAACGGTTCCCAATCCGTGGACGTTATTCATAAGAAGCTCGGCAATATTATGTGGGACAACGTGGGCATGGCACGCTCGAAAGAGTCGCTCGAAAAGGCGATCGTAGAGATCCGTGCGCTCCGCGAAGAGTTCTGGAAAGACGTCCGCGTGGCAGGCCAAAAGGACGAGTTCAACCAGGAACTCGAAAAAGCCCTTCGCCTTGCCGATTTCCTCGAGTTGGGCGAACTCATGGCCATGGATGCCCTGAACCGCAACGAATCGTGCGGGGGACACTTCCGCGTAGAATACCAAACTCCCGAAGGGGAGGCTCTGCGTGACGACGAACACTACTCGTATGTCGCCGTATGGGAATACAAAGGCAACGGCGTTGAGCCTGTACTTCACAAGGAGCAGTTAGGGTTCGAGGCAATTAAAGTCGCACAGAGGAATTACAAGGACTGATCCGTAAGGTGTAAGTGTCTGAAAACATTTAAAAGAAGCGAAAATGAATTTGACATTAAAGATATGGCGCCAGAAAAACGCCAAGGCAAGCGGAGCGTTCGAGACCTATACCGTTACGGATATATCTCCCGACAGTTCGTTCCTGGAAATGCTCGACATTCTGAACAATAACCTGATTCACGAAGGCAAGGAGCCGATCGTTTTCGACCACGATTGCCGCGAAGGTATCTGCGGCATGTGTTCACTCCATATTAACGGCCGGGCTCACGGGCCCGACAGTGAAATCACCACCTGTCAGCTCCACATGCGCAAGTTCAAGGACGGCGATACGATCACCATCGAGCCGTGGCGCAGTGCCGCCTTTCCGGTAATCAAGGACCTGGCGGTCGACCGAAGCGCTTACGACAAGATACTCCAGGCCGGTGGTTTTATCTCGGTAAATACGGGAGGGGTTCCCGACGGGAATGCCATCCCCATTGCAAAACCCGATGCAGACGAAAGTATGGATGCGGCGGCCTGCATAGGATGCGGAGCCTGTGCGGCTACCTGTAAGAACGGTTCGGCGATGCTTTTCGTCGCTTCGAGGGTTTCTTCACTCGCAAAGTTGCCGCAGGGTAAAGTCGAAGGGGCCCGCAGAGCCAAGGCAATGGTTGCCAAGATGGACGAGCTGGGCTTCGGTAACTGCACAAATATAGGCGCCTGCGAAGCAGAATGTCCGAAACTCATATCCCTCGCGCATATCGCGCGGCTCAACCGGGAATTTCTCAGGGCAAAGATCCGGGACTAAGTTTTACCCATTTAATAGAAGCCGGCGTAACATCGCCGGCTTTTTTCGTATCTGGAAGTGCCCGGAAAATACTTTAAATATACCGATGTTCAACTTTTTGACAAACAGGAATAATTATTATATATGTGCAGATATTATATAAC
>JAJBVJ010000246.1 GCA_020859875.1 Rikenellaceae bacterium | reverse complement strand
ATGATGAAGTGATCGTAAGCTTTTCATTACATGAATAATTATGTTTTTATATCTTTAATATGTCTCATAATATGTGGATGCTCTGAGAACCGTAATTACAAGAAAGCAACCCGGTATCTTGACAATAATGATTTGGATAAAGCCATTGAATACCTCGATAAAGTTATTGCGGTTAACCCGAATCACTATGATGCAAATATGGATTTAGGAGGAATCGCCTTGGAATCGGGACGATATGAAGATGCTGTAATGTATTTTTCCAAAGTCATAACTATTTTACCGGATGAACCCCATGCATATTACAACAGGGCGGAAACCAACATGAGGCAGGAGAATTATTCGGATGCATTAAATGACTATAATTTGACTCTGAGGATACTCGTAGGTAATCCTGACGACAGGATTATTATAATCCCTCAGTCTTACGAACTGTTCGGTAAAAGAATCGACCCTACACAAGGTATTGATCCTTTTACAGTTTTTGCCGACCGAGCTGTGGCCTATTATTATTTAGACAGCTTGGTCCTTGCTTACAAGGATTTGAATCTATGTATTAACAATTACAAGGAGTTGAAGCATTGTTATTATTGGAGAGGTTGTATTTCTCTTGAAATTGGAGATACAAAATCTGGTTGTGAGGATTTGAGAAAGTCTGCATCTTTGGGTTATAATCAAGCAAAAACAGACTACAAAAAGCACTGTGAATGTAATAATTAGAAAGACGAAGCCTATTATGATTTTTTACGGCTAATATCAATCGGACCAGTAGATTCCGATAAGGTTATCAAAGTAAAAAAAATACTTAAAACTTATTTCTGAGTTTAGAGATTTCATCCGGAGAATAATTGGTCTTAAAAATATTGATATTGAAAAAAAAGTAATCATGCCGAACGATAAATCGAAAAATTATGTCAACCGCAGGGAGCGCATCGGCGGTTTAGTCTATGTTTTAGCGATCTTTTGCGCGGGGTCGGGTGTGCTGTTCTGGCTGGTTATATCCCAGAGTAATATCTCCGAGGTATTCTCACGGCGGAACAGCGTCCAGCTGAAACTGGAACGACAACACAACTTCCGTCGGATTCAGCAGGATAAACTCCCTTTGTGTGAAGAACTCCAGCAACGAATCCTCTCTTATGATCCCGGTGTCAACGCTGTTTACGAGAAAAACGACATCCAGTATATGATAAACGATTTGCGCCGTGGCTATGAGGAAAACCGGCAGGACAAGCGTTACGTGACATTTTTGCATATGGCCGATTTCTACCAGATGTGGTTTAATGATCGCCAGCATCTTTGGAGCCTTTCATCGAATCTGGATTACCTGCGCCAAAATCTGGAAGATTGTGAACTGGGTTTGGAAAAAAAGTTAAAGGCGGGCAATTGATCTAACGGGTATATATTATGAGCAGAATATTGAATGTAAGATCTTTTATTGCCTTACTGTTTATCATCGCGGTGCTAATCTTGTGTATTTCCTTTACGCGTTCCTGCCAGGGAAACAGAACGGTTAATGCGTGGATATCTTCTACGGACATAACCCTAGGTGAATCTATTACATATTCCGACAGTACTTCGCGGGCCCAGAACTGGCTCTGGGAGTTCGGTAACGGAGATTACAGCACCGACCGTACCGGATCATACAGGTTCCCGGACGAGGGTCGATATCAAATCCGCCTGCGCGTGGACGATAATCTGGAGAAACTTTTCCTTGTCCGGGTACGTTCGGCGGATGCGCAGCGGGCCGGATCGCATCTGGTTTTTATAAATGCTCCGGAAACGGCAATACAGGGCGAATATATCTTATTTTCGGCAGAAGGCAGCGACCAGGACTGGCGGTGGGAGTTCGGTGAGAGCGGAATCATCGACTCACGGGAAAAAACAGCCATTTACGCGTATAACAACCCCGGGATTTACCAGGTCCGGCTAACCACGGAAAGTACCCAGTATCCCATCTACCACCTGATAGAGATAATGCCCAAATATATGGAGGCCGACAGCCTCGATGCTATGACTCTGGCGGGTAACGATATTAAAATGAAACTTCAAAATATTGCCGACGGCAAACCGTTCAATACCAACTATAACTATATTTTAAAAACCTACATGTGCGGAAACCCCCATGTGTTGGTAACGGTAAACAACAACCGGCGCAACGATTTTTACTCCTACTGCCAGGGGCTTCGTATAGCAGGACTCAACAACACGATCATCGATGCGGTGTATGTGGAACCCGACGAGGGCCGTGACGATTGTATTGGACAGATTATAGTGCTTCAAAGGGATAAATCCGTTATTTCACTTTCCGGCGGACAATAAAACTGTTGATTATGAAGCCACTAAGATTAAACTCCGCCATCATTTCATTTTTATGCCTGTTAACCGCTCTCACCTCTTGTGGCCCGGTAAATATGCTCACCCGAGCAAAAAAGGTCCCGCGGGAATATGCCGTGAATTATAACCATGAAAACGTCAAGGCCGAACGCTCGGAGATTAACAAAAAAGTGTGGATAGTTTATTCGGATCGCAGCGATAATAATTCAATTATGACACCGGGCGGGATGCTTACCCATAGTGAACTCGGATTTATGGAACCACTGCTCGTGACAGGAACCAAAGGGGATTATTATAAGCTCCTTAAGTACGACCCGGGGATACTGGACAACCAAAAATTGAAGAAAAGAAAAGAAGCCGAATTTTACGGTTGGATTCACAAAGACCTTTTATTGTTGTTCGACAATCCCGAAACTGATGTGCGCAACGATATAAAACTAAAATATCTTACATCGATTGCCGACAGCCGTATCATGCTAGATGCCGGCAGGTATTTCGCCGCCGACTCTGTTATTCTTTATTCCGATCCCAAATGCGAAACTCCTTACGGAGCAATAGCACCGGGCAGCATAGTGTATATCCTAAAGAGGTCCAAAGAGGGCTCCAAAGCTCTTGTTACAACAAAAACGACACTCGACCCTGATAAGCTCGAAGACAGCGTTATCGGTTGGGTTGACCTTTCTCTCATTAGACCTTTCGGTCAGCGATTGGCATTCGACTCCGCACCGACCATGGAGGAAATATCTCAACCGGACTCAATTGTCCGTTACCGGGCGGTAAACCCTGCGGTTTCACTCAGTCCGGCACTTAATTTCATACGTCAGGATTCCGTAATGAGTTTTCGTACACTGGACGCTATCGATATGATCGACCACAGCCACAATCGGGTATTTAACGTGGACGGTGGAACTATTACATATGTGCAGAGCCGGGAGATAGTTTCACGTCTTTCCGATATAAATGTCATTTTCTCGATAATGCCCACGCAGAATGTGGCAGAACAATTACCGGTACTGTCCAATATCATTCATAATCTTCGCCAAGTTTTCGATTCCTCACCGGATTTTAGCTTCAAGTATTCGGCTGTGGCAGGGTCGCAGGTAATACCTTTTACAGATAATTACCTTTCATTCGGTGACCGGGTGATAGAAATGTTTAACAGTACCCGGATTGAGCCGAATATTTCCTTTACCGATGTCTTGCAGGTTTCTCTGGCACAGGCATCCCTGAAACCGGAATGTACGAACGTGATAATTCTGGTAGGGGAACAGTCTCCGGCCGGTCTGCCTAAGGATATAACAGATGATTTCATTCGGTATAACTGCCGGCTGCTAAGTTATCAAGCCTATGCGGACAGTGATGATGCGTATAACGATTTCGTGTTACATTCTTTCGATATCATAAATGCTTACGCACAGGCTTACCGTGATTCAAAAAGAAAAATGTTGGTTCATACCGGTCAGTTGACCAGAGAGGATAGTTTTTCGGAAGTGGCAAAGAATTCATACGCTTTGGATTTTCCTCTGAGGAGCATGACTCAGGGTGCGGTAATATTTCCGGGAAAAGGGCGCTTTGCCGACACCGATCTTTTTATGGCCGGGGTGGACTCGCTCATACGCCAGGTGTGCAAGGACAACCGGGGCATCATCCATAATCTCGAAAATACTCTTTCGCAAGTAGGAAATCATTACAGTTATTTTAACGAAGATATCTCACGGATTCTGGACCTCCCACCCCAAACGCCCGTCGCCCCTTACATTACAGGGGCTTTCGAACAGGCTATGCCCGTATTGGTGAATACTACCGGGAGAATACAGCTGCCGGCAGATTCGACCGGTATGTCTCACTTGGGATTATTATTGTCGGAAGAAGAATATGAAGACTTTAAAATGTTCTTCGAACGGCTCTTCTCCCTTAAGCCTGACAAGAAAGGCGAAACCTCCGCAGGCAAAATTAAATCGCGCCACGTTCGTAAGGTGCGCCGCGATTTGCGTGGTACTTATGACGATCTGGAGGAATATGTGGAAAACAAACAGGTTACGGACTCTCTCCCTGATAGTAAATACCGGAATACAGGTAAGGTTCGAAGGCATCTCATGCAAGAATATTTGAACGCATTGAAAAGCACCGTATTTGAAGGACGGCCCAAACACCTGACCCTTGCGCAGGCGCAGGAATATATTACCACACTGCCGACCCTATCACCCGTACTCGAACAGTTTACCATAAATGATATTAAACACAAAAAACGGCTCACCGACGGGGAACTCGATATGCTTATCGAGTACTTTGAAACTCAATTCGATATAATGGAAGAATCGACAATCCCGGTCGATGATCTAAATCCCGGCGACGGGGAAAAGTATTATTTTATGCCGTCTCAGGCTTTTTCAGGGCTACGGGATTAAAAACTTGTTATGGTCTGAGTTGCATGGTACCGGTATTCAATTTGTCGATACGGTCCCGGCATCGAACTTACGGCCATAACGGGAGGCCACACGGGTTGCGCTGTCGGACCTTGCATTGAAGAAGCACATAAACTCTATATTTTGCTTATTTTAGGGCAATTATTATTCCGCATCCATAAAAACCAGAAATATGCCCCATTGCAAAGCAATCGGAGTAAGTCCTACCGTCCGGGAAGTATTGAGACGGTTTTATGTCCGTGACATGGAAGGTGCTGTCTGCCGGTATGAGAAGATAACCGGTGAAAAATGTAGCCGGAGGTTTTCCTATCCGGAAGCGGAATTGGAAATAGCTCAGGTCGGGAATATTCTTTTGATTACCGGAACCGATGAGGCACTTGCTCCTTTCCGGGAAACTGTGGCTACATTTATTGTAACCGATATTGAATATTACCGGAAAGTTATGCTTTTGGGAGGCTCGACGGTTGTACGGGATATAAAGGATGTCCCCACGGGCCGAAACATGACATTGTTGCATCCCGATGGAATTGTTATCGAATATGTCGAATATAAATAATCCAAATAAAATTATATATGCCCAGACCAACGACAAAAGAACAATTAATCTCAAGTGGAGAGGATAGCTTTAACAAACTATTCGCTTTAATTAACTCCATATCCCCAGGGGAACGAGAAAAATTATTTTCTTTCGAGGACAGGGATAAAAATATCAGGGATGTTCTTGTGCATTTATACGAGTGGCACCTGTTACTATTAAATTGGGTATATTCCAATCAGGAAGGAAACAAAACCGATTTCTTACCTGAGCCTTATAATTGGAAGACCTATCCTCAAATGAATGTCACCTTGTGGAGGAAACACCAGAACACCCCTTTACAGGAAGCCGTAAGTCTTGTGCAAAAAAGCCATGCGGACGTAATAACTCTCATCAAATCATTATCGGATGAGCAATTATTTACTAAGAAATATTACTCATGGACAGGAACAACAAGTCTGGGCGCTTACTGCGTTTCAGCCACATCGAGCCATTACGAGTGGGCGATAAAGAAAATCAAGAAGCATATAAAAGAGTTAATTAAATTATCTCGATAGGTGGGGTATGGCTAAATCATCTGTAATAATTGTCGGCGCGGGTGCCGCTTTCGGTTACGAGTTGGCTAAGGAGTTCGGAAGCAAAGGATATAAGATTGTCCTGATCGGTCGTAACGTAAAAGCGATGAAAGAAATTTCGGGTCGATTAAGTAACGATTCAATAACAACCGAGATTTATCCCGTTAACCTTGCCAACCCTCAATACATACGGGAAACACTCGGGCAGGTTCTAAAAAGCGAACCCAATATCGAACTTATGATTTACAACGCCGTTGCCCGAAGAAATTGCTCTCCCTCCAATCTCTCATGGTCGGAAGCTATGGACGATTTTGCTGTTTCAGTGGCAGCAGCCATTGAATTTACTAAAATTATAATACCATATTTTCGAGAGAGAGGTTGCGGAAACATTATCTTTACCGGCGGCGGTGTTGCCACCGACCCGGTTCTATCGGCCGCTTCCATGTCGCTGGCCAAAGCCGCCCTGAGAAATTATGCGTTGAATCTTGCGGCGGAATTTCGTGGAACCGGTATTTTTGTCGCTCTGGTAACGATTACGGAGAAGAACGGTGGCGGCAAGCTCACGGCAACGGAAGTTGCAAAAAAATACTTTGAGTTATTTACGATTAGGAATATAAACGAAATTATACTCTAACCGATTAAAAAAATACTTATGAGATATTCCCGAATAACCATTCTAATTG
>JAJBVJ010000274.1:1634-6630 GCA_020859875.1 Rikenellaceae bacterium | reverse complement strand
GATACGGGCTCGGAATTAAGACCGGCGGGAAATTATATTCCGGGGGAGTGGGTCAATATTGCGGTGGGTTACGACTGTGCCGGGTTGGGGGAGTTTTCGGTTTGCCTCGACGGCGAACCGGCCGCCCGGCCGGTTCGGTTCGCCCATGCGGTAAAATCGCTCGAAAGGCTGGTGGTGCGTACCGGTGAGTACCGTGACAAACCGGACCGCACCACACCTAACCAGGAGCCGGGCGATCCGCTTCCCGGGGCGGACGTTAAAGTTCCCGTCTGTGCCTGGAATGTGGATAATGTGAATATATATGGATCATAACGGATCGATCCGGGCAGATTGCGCGCTTCTTCCGCTGCGCAAAGTAAAAACAAGACCGCCGTCTTACGGCGGTCTTTGTTTTATGTGGGCAGACTACTCATAGACAAAGAGCGAGGTTCCTTCCTCGAAACTTATCTTTTCGGGTTTGCCGTACCAGAAGGGGGTGTCGAGGCGGCAGAAGTCGCCGCTGCGCTCCATCTCGGCGGCGAGTTCCGACCGGAGCTCTTCCGTTATGCCCCGGTATTCCGCTATGCAGGAAAGGTCGTGCATCTCCAGAGGGTCGGCCGTAAGGTCGAAAAGTTCGCAGGTTAATTCCCCGCCGACATTGTAGAGGATCAGTTTGAAGCCGTCCTTTATTATCGCGCGCTGGACACTCGAATAGGCCAGCAGCAGCCGATCCCGTCCGCCTTCCGAGCCCCCCGGGAGGGCGACGGCGGTGACGGATGCGGGGATATCGAGACCCGCAATATTGCACAGGGTGGGGAATATGTCGGGAAGGTAGCACAAAGCGTCAGAGGTTCCCTTTTCGATGGCGCCCCCCGCAACCACAAGCGGAACCCTCACGCTGTGCTGATAGAGGTTTTGTTTGCCCAGAAGTCCGTGCCGGCCCACGGCAAGGCCGTTGTCCGAAGCAAGGACTATGACCGTGTCATCCCACAGTCCCGCCTGCCTGATCTGTCGGACGAGCCTTCCGATCTGAACGTCGACCTCGCTCACCATACCGTAATAATGGGCCAGTTCACGCCGGACATCCTCCCGGGTCCTGGGAGCGGGCACCATCAGCTCGTCCCGGACGGTAAGATCGCCGTTGTCGAAAGCCGGAGCGGGGAGGAAACTCGCCGGAAGGTCGACCATGTCCCAACGGAATTTATATCCGTAGTCGGGAAGGACATTCCGGGGATCGTGCGGGGAGGTAAAGGCGACATAGGCGAAGAACGGCTCTCGGGAATCCGCCGCACCGGAAAGGAAATCGAGAGCGGCATCGGCATAGAGCTGTGAAGAGAAGCCGTCGGCCGTAAAGGCGGTGGTCTGGTACGACCCACCGGGGTCGAAATGGTGGAGCCGCGGGGTGACGTGGCCCCCGAGTTCATAACGGTGGGTGCCGCCGAAAAATATATTCTCACCACCGCAGAACGAGCGGTTGAAGGACTCCTTGTCCGAGTGCCATTTGCCGGTGCCGAAAGTGACGTATCCGTTATTTCGGAAATGTTCCGGCATGGTGGTATGCCGGTCGGGAATGGACATCCCGTCGCGGTTTATTTCAAAAAGTGTCCGTCCCGTCAAAAGCATCGCACGGCTGGGCATGGATATGGCGCCCGTAATTCCCCCGTTGACGTAAGCGTTCGTATAGAGCCTGCCGCTACGGACGAGCGAATCCATATTCGGGGTGATCGTGCCCTGGCCCCCGAGCGCCTGCACGGCGTCGTACTGAAGGTCGTCGGTGAGGATAAAAAGCACGTTGGGTCTTTTGTTTTCTGCCTGGGCGAATACCGCGGCGGAGAGAAGGGGTATGGTAATCAGTCGTTTCATTTGTTCGCTGTCTCTGAAATTTCATTTTGCATCGTGTCCGGTGGACGGCCGACCCGTCGGGCGGAGTGCGGTCTTTCAAAATTAATATAATTTCTGTAAAGGCCGATGGCCGGCCGACCGTGAGATGGGGAGCCCTCCCTTCATCGGATTTTTATGGGAACCACTTAGGGTTTTTCGCCGGTTAGTTGTTATATTTACGGCACCAACCTTAATCGATACTTTTCTTATCATGCAAAAGACCGTGGGAAAACTGCGTCTTATTGCCGGTACGGCAATTCTCGCTTTCACAGTTTCTTTAATTTACGGCTGCGGCAGGCAGCCGGCCAGGGCCGGTTACGACATCGTTCCGCTTCCGGCGGAGACGGTATTCCGTAACGAAGAGCCGTTTGTGATCGACCGCAGCGTCATCATCTACACTTACAGCACCGACAACGGATTGAAGAACGCTTCGTTCCTCTCGGACTACATCAACACCGTATGCGGTTTTCGGCCCACTATCATCGCCTCGCCCGACCTGCAGGTGACCGAAGACAACAGCGGAAAGCCGATACTGCTTTCGGTAAAGCCCGAGGTAGCCCCTCCGGACGGATACATTCTGGAGATAGGGGGCGGCATTATCCGGATAACCGGGTCGACGGATGCCGGGGTCTTCTACGGCGTACAAACACTTCGCAAAGCCATGCCGGAATCCAGTGCGGGCAGAGTCGAATTCCCGGCCGCAACCGTTACCGATTCGCCCCGTTTCCCCCACCGGGGTTTCATGCTCGATGTGGCGCGCTCTTTCTTCACGGTGGAACAGGTCAAGGAATTCATCGACATTATGGCCCTGCACAACCTAAATATATTCCACTGGCACCTCACGGACGACCAGGGTTGGCGGATCGAAATCGACAGATACCCCGAACTGACGGAAAAAGGCGGTTTCCGCGCCGAGTCGTCGGGAATGTACGGCGGTTACTACACCAAGGCCGATATAAAAGAGGTGATCGCATATGCCGCCGACAAGTATATCGAAGTAATCCCGGAGATAGACCTGCCGGGGCACACGACCGCCGCGATAGCTACCTATCCCCATTTGGGGTGCACAGGGGGCCCGTATGAAATTACGTCGCTCACGGGGGTTAGAAAAGATATACTTTGTGCAGGCAATCCCGAAACATATACGTTCCTGGAAAATGTATTCGAAGAGGTCGCGGAACTTTTTCCTTCGAAATATATCCATATCGGGGGCGACGAATCGCCCCGGACGCGATGGATCGAGTGTCCCAAATGCCAGGCCAAAATCAGGCAGGAAGGACTCCGTGCGGACGACCACCACACGGGCGAAGATTACCTGCAGGGCTATATGAATATATATTTCGAGAAGTTCCTCAAAGAGCGCGGCAAAACGATCATAGGCTGGGACGAGATCGTGGAGGGCGGCCTTTCCCCCGAGGCGACGGTAATGTCGTGGAGGGGAGTTGAAGGCGGAGAGATAGCGGCACGGGCCGGCCACGATGTGATTATGTCGCCCAACAGCCATCTCTATTTCGACTACTACCAGAGCCTGGACGTGGACAACGAGCCTGCGGCATTCGGGGGATACGTGCCACTGGAAAGGGTGTATCATTTCGATCCGGTGCCCGAAGGTCTCACACCGGGTGAGCAAAAACATATAATAGGTCTGCAGGCTAACCTGTGGTCGCCGTGGACGAGGGACTATTCAATAGCGCAGTATATGACCCTTCCCCGTATGGCCGCCCTGGCAGAGGTGGCATGGAGCTATCCGGGGCAAAGGGATTTCAACGATTTCACTTCGAGGCTGTCGAACCTAACAAAAGTTTACGACAACGAAGGTTATAATTACAGAGCCGAGTTTTTCGAGATCGCCCCGGTGTATGAAATCCGACCACGATAACCGGGCCCTGGTGGTAACCCTCGAGGCCCATCCTTCGGCAAAAATCTACTATACCACGGACGGCAGTGAGCCCGGCAAGGGGTCGACCGAATACGCAGGCCCCTTTGCAATAGCGGAAAGCGCCCTGCTGAGAGCGGTCGCGGTGCTTCCCAACGGAATTAAAAGTGCGGCGTTTACCGAAGATATATCCTTTAATAAGGCTACGCTCCGACCCATGGAAAGTTTCACCCAGGCGCAGGACTCCTTCGATAACCTGGCGGTACTTAACGACGGGGTGAAAGGCAAGACCGTTTACGGTCTGGGCGGATGGGCCGGATTCGGGGGCGAGGGGATGGATATAGTGATCGACCTGAAGGAATCGATGCCGATAAGCAGGGTTACGGCCCATACCATGTCCGATTTCGGTTCGAACATACTCGATATTACCTCTATAAGTGTCCTGGTTTCGGCCGGCAACGAAGATTTCGTAGAGGCTGCCACCGCAACATACGAACCGCACGGGTTCGACCCGCTCAAAAATCTCCATGTACATACCGTCGCCTTCCCTCCATTGGAGGCACGCTATATAAGGATCGTTATGGACTGTAATGCGGAGATGCCCCCGGAGCGCTATGAACCCGGTATCGTGCCTTCGATATTCGTGAGCGAAATAGAAGTGGATTGATATAAATCGAATAAAACCATATGCGGTGCCGCATCGATGCGGCACCGCATATGGTTCCCCGAGAATTTACAGCCCCGCCAATTAATTTGCGGGTAAATAATCCCGTATTAATTTGACCGAATAGGTTTTTTATATTATTTTTGTGACCGCAAGTAAAACAGTTTAAAAACTAAAGCGTTGACACTGTTGCATTTGCAGTTCGGGGTGTAGCGCAGCCCGGTTAGCGCGCGTCGTTCGGGACGACGAGGTCGCTGGTTCGAATCCAGTCTCCCCGACAAAGGATTATCGGAAACCGTTCGAAAGAACGGTTTTTTTATTTCCGCAGCTGCCACGATGCTTGCATCGAAAGGCACGGCTGCGGAAATAAAAGAGTATTGAAAATGCTTTTCGATAATCCTTTGAATCAAGCCCCGCGCAGCGGGCCTGGATCACGAGCGGCAGCGAGTAATCCGATTTTGGTAATTTTGGGCTTCGTGCCTGCACGATAAGTCCAATCCCATTTAAAAGAAAAACCTGCAAGGTCTTATCATTAAAAATATTTGAATCAAGCCCCGCGCAGCGGGCCTGGATCACGAGCGGCAGCGAGTAATCCG
>JAJBVJ010000274.1:0-1534 GCA_020859875.1 Rikenellaceae bacterium | reverse complement strand
GGCTTCGTGCCTGCACGATAAGTCCAATCCCATTTAAAAGAAAAACCTGCAAGGTTTTATCATTAAAAATATTTGAATCGAGCCCCGCGCAGCGGGCCTGGATCACGAAGCGGCAGCGAGTAATCCTATTTGGTAATTGGGCTTCGTGCTTGTACCTGCAAAGTTTATCATTAAAAATATTTGAATCAAGCCCCGCGCAGCGGTACTGGATCACGAGCGGCAGCGAGTAATCCTTTTACACACCGGGGATGATATAAGTACCGTTCATAAAAATCCGTTACTCCAACATACCTGCCCGTTAACCCCCTTTCCGGCCTGTGGGTATCATCTCGTAAAATATCGCTATCTTGACGGTGGAAAATCCCCACTGAATATGAAATTGAGAAAACTCGAGAACTCGGACCTTCCCCAGATGGAAGAATGGCTCCACAACAGCCACATAGAGGCATTCCTGGGAGATGCTGCGGAGTGGCTCACGGAGATGAAGGAGAACCGCGGTTCGGGATGGATAGAATATTTCATTGCGGAAATCGTCGGTCCCGTGGGATTTATACAGTATTACGACACTTCGAGAGCCCCCGTGGGGATATGGAGCCAGGCACCTCAATTCAGTCTGGGTATAGATTTTTTTATTGGCGAGTCGCAGGATCAGGCAAAGGCCACGCCACCCGGATGGTCGGGGAGATGAAGAAGAAATTGCGGTGGGAGAGGCTTTGTAAATATATGGTTGCCGACCCCGATCCCGCTAATAAGGCCGCGGTGCGTGTACTGGAGAAAAACGGATTTATAAAGCAGCCCAGTGGACTATATCAAGCGGATGTTTACCTGTGACACGGGATGTATCGTACCCCATGAGGGAATGCACCGCGAAGGGAATCCTTGGTAAATAAAAAAGACGGTGGCAATAGCACCGTCTTTTATCGTTTTTTATCGGCAGTTTATTTCAGCCTTGTGATCCGGTAATTCAACTGGTGGAGCGCTTCCTGGTATTCGTCGAGGATCGACACCAGGAACCCCTCCTGGAACAGGCTTTGCGACCGGGCGATAAGTTCACTCGTATTTTTAATTGCTTCTACAAGGCACGGTGGAACGCCGGTCTGGGGGATTACGATCTCGATCTGGCCATAAACAGAATAACTCGTTTCCACAAGACGGTCGAGAAGACCCCGTACTGTATCCACGGCTTGGTCTGTGGCCATATGGCGGGCATAGCTGCCTTCGCCCGTATCGTGCCAATGGTAAAGTTTAAGGCTTTCGTTGAAAGAATAGAGCTGTCCGAATAATTTCCCTATTTCGGGATTAGCATTTGTTTTCATAATCGTAAGTTTATGGTTTATTTTCATTTTGATCAAATTTATTAAAACACTTTGGTCTTTCAATATAGTTTTAGCTACTTTCTTTTTATATCAACATAGTTTATTCTTATAATGGTACCCGTCCCGAACTTGCCAGCCGTAATTTATAACCTTACAGCTTAGATTTTAATTAATCAAAACTTTAAAATGTTATGAAAAAGAACGAACTGAAAAAAAAT
>JAJBVJ010000297.1 GCA_020859875.1 Rikenellaceae bacterium | reverse complement strand
CACTTCTACGAACCGGGAGATGATCCTGCCGGCGGAGAAATACGGAGTGAAGGTAATGTCGGTCGGGTTCTTTATAACGCCGTCCGACGCCCTGATCTGGAGAGGCCCGATGGCGACCGGAGCACTCAAGCAGCTGGTACACCAGACACTGTGGGGATCGTTGGACTTTTTGTTGATAGATATGCCTCCGGGAACCGGAGACGTGCACCTTACGCTGCTCACCGAATTGAGTATCGACGGGGCCGTAATCGTCTCTACTCCGCAGGAGATAGCTCTTGCCGATGTGAGGCGGGGTATCTCTATGTTCCGGTCGGAAAAGATAAATGTTCCGGTGCTGGGAATAATTGAGAATATGGCATGGTTTACCCCGGCGGAGCTCCCCCGCAACCGCTATTATATATTCGGCCGCGGAGGAGGTTCCCGGATCGCAGAGGAAACGGGAGTGGATTTATTGGGTGAAATTCCTGTCATACAATCTGTTATGCAGGCATCGGACGACGGTGTCCCGGAAGCCGTATCGGAGCGGGGAGCGGGTGAATATTACCATATAGCAGCTAAAAAAATTGTCGACAAGCTGAAATAATCTGTGTAAAAGAGCGGGAAAAGCTGTCGGTAAAATTTAGCGGATAGACAGAATTCAATTTTGAAATCCGATATTTCGGGATATTACGGCAGGTTATCGGAAAAAGCAAGAAAAAAATTTTAGAAAATATACACCGGGTATGATGGGGAATTCGACCGGAAGTGTTAATGGAGAAAGCGGTGTTAATATGTTAAAAAGTTTATCTACATATGTCGATAACGACCCCGTTTATCCTTTCGGCACCATCCGAAACCAAGTGGGATTTGTTGAACGAATTTGGTAATGGGGAGATGGCAGCGAATTCATAAATTTACCAACATAATCGACACCCATTATTATTGTATTTTTATTTAATTTTTAAATTTACTTTAAATTAATAATAAACAATGGTGAATATCGACTACGTCAAAGAGATCAAAAGGCTGAAAGAAGAAAAGAAGGCCGTGATCCTTGCCCACTACTATACGGTGCCCGAGGTGCAGGAGGCGGCAGATTTCATAGGGGATTCGCTGGCCCTGTCGGAGATGGCCGCACGTACGGATGCGGATATAATAGTCTTTGCAGGTGTCCACTTCATGGCCGAGACCGCCAAGGTGCTGTCGCCCGGCAAAAAAGTGCTGATCCCCGATCCGGATGCCGGATGTTCTCTTGCCGAATCGTGTCCCGCCGCCGAGTTCGCCAGATTTAAGGCTAAATATCCCGGCCATACCGTGGTATCTTACGTCAATACCACCGTCGAGGTGAAGGCCCTGACCGATATTTGCTGTACCTCGTCGAACGCCGTCAAAGTCATAGAGTCGATACCTGCCGACACCCCGGTAATATTTGCACCCGACCGCAACCTGGGTGGTTACCTCAAAAGCCTAACCGGACGGGAAAATATGGTGATCTGGGACGGAGCCTGTCACGTCCACGAGGAGTTCTCCCTCGAAAGAATACTGGAATTAAAAAAGGAATACCCCCGGGCGAAGGTTCTCGCCCATCCGGAATGCAAGGCGCCCATTCTTCTAATGGCCGACTTTATAGGCAGTACCGCGGCACTGCTAAAATTTACGGAAGAAGATCCAGGCGATACTTATATAGTTGTTACCGAGTCGGGTATACTCCATCAGATGAAAAAGGCCAATCCCGGAAAGAATTTCATCCCCGCCCCGCCGCTCGATTCCACCTGCGGATGCAACGACTGCGTCTATATGAAAATGGTCACCCTCGAAAAGATATATAAATGTTTGAGGGACGAGTCGCCGGAAGTGATAGTGGATGAGCAGGTAAGGAAAAAAGCGGAGGGGTCTATTCTTAATATGCTGGAAATAGGAGCATAGTATATAACTGGATACTAACCCAGAATAAGGCCGAAGCATCGTTTTCTTTATCCCGGATACGATGCCGCCGGCAGAGAATAATTGTTACATTTGTAAGTTAACAAATCCAACAAATTTATTTATGAAAAAAATACTATTGCTTTTTGCCGTGCTGTTTTTTGCCGGTGGTACCGCGCGTGCCGACGAAGGGATGTGGCTGCTTCCCGCCCTGCAGAAAATGAACATCAGGGATATGCAGGATAAGGGGCTGAAAATATCCGCCGAAGAGATTTACAGCGCCAACAACAATTCACTAAAAGATGCTATCGTTATATTCGCCAACGGCTGTACCGGCGAAATCGTCTCACCGCAGGGGCTTCTTTTTACCAACCACCATTGCGGCTACGGTGCCATACAGGCGCTCAGTACACTCGAAAGAGATATACTTAAAAATGGTTACTGGGCTACGGATCTCCAAGAAGAACTGCCCGCACCGGGACATACGGTGACCTTTATCCGCCATATCGAAGATGTGACCGGAATTGTTCTCGAAGGAATAGATACCGATACCCCTCAAGGCGAACGGGAAGCGGCAATCGAGGCAAAAATTAAAGAGGTTACGGAAGAATATGGAGGGAAGGAGGAATTTGCGGGTATGAATTTCCGTATCGCACCCTTTTATGGTGGCAACCAGTATATCCTCTTCGTAATGGAAATTTATCGGGATATCCGGCTCGTGGGCACACCTCCCAACTCGATCGGGAAATTCGGCGGCGATACGGATAACTGGATGTGGCCGCGCCATACCGGGGATTTTTCCATCTTCCGGGTATATGCCGATGCCGATGGAAAGCCGGCAGAATATTCGCCCGAAAACGTGCCTTACCAGGCGCCTGTACACCTCGATATCTCTATAAAAGGTTTCCAGGAGGGGGATTTTGCCATGATAATGGGATTCCCGGGATCGACACAACGGTACATGACCAGCTTTGAAATCGACGAGATGCTCGAGATGTCGAACCCCAACAGAATACTGATCCGCGGAAAACGACAGGATATTCTCTGGGACGCCATGATAAACGACGATGCGATAAGGATTAAATACGCGGCCAAATATGCCGGTTCGTCCAACTACTGGAAGAACTCCATAGGAATGTCACGCGGAGTCGAAAAACTGGGCGTAAAATCGCAAAAAGAGGCACAGGAAGAGGCTTTCCTACGGTGGGTGGCCGAATCCCCCTCCCGTGCGAAATATTCGCCGGCCCTGGATTATATCCGGGAGGCGGTCGAGAGCAGGCGGGAATCTTCCCATACTACTCAATATATCGGTGAGACTCTGACAAACGGGGTCGAACTGCTTCGGGCTTCGACGCTCGCGGCGGCGGTAGCCGACGGCAGAGATACTATTTCCGAAGCCTATATAAACCGCATCGTGGAAAATTCCTATAAAAATTTCTATAAGGATTACGATGCGCAGCTCGATAAAAAGGTAGCCCGGGTGATGATCCCGCTTCTGAAGAAAAATATCGATCCCGAGTGGCTGCCGTCGTTCTACGAGACGATCGACAACGATTTTGAAGGGGACGCGGACGCCTACATCGATTACCTCTATGACAGCTCCCTTTTCACCGACCACGATAAGTTTACCCGGGCTCTGCGTGCCGGGGATTACGAAAGTATAGAGAACGATCCGGCCGTGGCATACCGAACCTCGATAATGGATGCCTATGCATCTGCGGGTGCGGAAAGCAGGCAGTGGGCGGAAAAATTCCGGGAAGGACACCGTCTATATGTAGAGGGGCTGCTGGAGATGTACCCCGACAGGATGAATTATCCCGATGCGAACTTTACCATCAGACTTACCTACGGTAACATACTGCCATACCGTCCTGCCGACGGGGTAATATACGACTATTATACTACTCTCGCCGGAGTAATGGAAAAAGAGGACGACTCGAATCCCGAATTCGTGGTTCCCGCCAAATTAAAGGAACTGTATGAAAACAGGGATTTCGGCCCCTACGGACAGGACGGATATATGCCCGTCTGCTTTTTGAGCAATAATGATATCACCGGAGGTAATTCGGGAAGTCCCGTGCTGGACGGTGAGGGGAATCTTATCGGACTGGCATTCGACGGCAACTGGGAGGCAATGAGCGGCGATATAGCTTTCGAGCCCGACCTGCAGCGCTGTATAAACGTGGATGTGCGGTACGTGCTGTTCATTATAGACAAATTCGCAGGATCGAGCCATATAATGGACGAACTGACAATCGTGCGATGATCCTGGTATAGCAGGGAACCGAGTTGACAATAAAGGGGTGTATTAGCACCCCTTTATTGTTGCGGTTGAGTATGGAAAGAGACGATAATATTGATACCTTTGCGGAAAATTCCATATTAGATATGAGTAGTGAAGCCGGGGAAAATGGGCCCGTGAGGCCGTTGAATTTCCTTGAAGAGATAATAGAAGAGTCCATCGCAAAGGGGGAAACGAGAGTACACACCCGTTTTCCGCCCGAACCCAACGGGTACCTCCATATAGGTCATGCCAAGAGTATATGCCTAAATTTCGGGCTGGCAAAGAAATACGGCGGGCTCTGCAACCTTCGTTTCGACGATACCAATCCGGTAAAGGAAGATGTGGAATATGTCGATTCTATAAAGGAGGATATCGAGTGGCTCGGGTTCCAGTGGGCAGGACTATATTATGCCTCCGATTACTTCGGTCAGCTATATGAATGGGCTGAAAGGCTGATCGTCAATGGAAAGGCTTACGTCGACGACCAGACCCAGGAACAAATCCGCCAGACCCGCGGAACCGTAACTGTTCCCGGAACCGACAGCCCGTACAGGGGTCGATCGGCCGAGGAAAACCTCGATCTTTTCCGCAGGATGAGGGCAGGGGAGTTCCGGGACGGAGAGAAAGTGCTCCGAGCCAGGATAGATATGGCACACCCGAATATGCTGATGAGAGACCCGATACTATATCGGATAATACATGCCGACCACCACCGTACGGGTAACGAGTGGTGTATCTACCCGATGTACGATTTTGCACACGGGCAGTCGGACTCTATCGAAAAGATAACCCATTCTATCTGTACCCTCGAATTCGATGTTCACAGGCCGCTCTACGACTGGTTGATCGAAGAGCTCGGGATCTTCCCCAGCCGGCAATACGAATTCGCGCGACTGAATCTTACCTATACCATAATGAGTAAGCGGAAGTTGTTGCAATTAGTTGAAAATAAATATGTTAACGGATGGGATGATCCCCGGATGCCCACCATTACGGCCTTGCGCCGCAGGGGCTACACTCCGGCGGCAATCCGTGCTTTTGCAGACAGGGTGGGGGTCGCAAAACGGGATAATGTGATCGACCTGGGACTTTTGGAATTCTGTGTAAGGGAAGACCTGAATAAGACGGCCGAAAGAAGGATGGCTGTGATAGATCCGTTGAAGGTGGTAATTACGAATTTTCCGGAGGGGCGGACGGAGTATATCGAGTGTGTAAATAACCCGGAGGAGGAATCGGCCGGCCGGCGGAAGGTTCCTTTTTCAAATATAATATACATCGAACGGGGTGATTTTATGGAGGAACCGCCAAAAAAATATTTCCGTCTATCGCCTGGAAACGAGGTTCGCCTTCGGTATGGTTACCTTATAAGGTGCAATGAGGTGATAAAGGATGTCGGCGGTAATATTATAGAGCTGAGATGCACCTACGATCCCGAATCGGCCGGCGGAGGTTCCTCCGACGGGAGGCGGGTAAAGGGTGTAATCCATTGGGTCTCGGCCGCCCATGCGGTGAATTTGGAAGTCCGTCTATATGAAACCCTTTTTACGAGGGAAAATCCAGACGACTGTGAGGACGGGAAAACGTTTCTCGACTACATAAACCCCGACTCTTTAAGAATTATCCGTGCCTATGGGGAGCCGGCGCTCGGAGAGAGTAGTGTCGGGGACAGGTATCAATTCGAAAGGATCGGTTACTTTACGATGGATCCCGATTCCACTCCTGATAATCCGGTCTACAACAGGACTGTGACCCTGAAAGATACATGGGCGAAGTTGAATAAATAAGAACGACGAATGAAAGAGGGGGATGTTCCACGTGGAACATTATTTTAAATATTCGTCTATTAACTCGATCGTTTCGCCGATTCTTTGGAGCCCGTTTTCCGTGGCGTATTCTATAATGCTCAGCTGCATGCTTCCGTTGATGATAGTGGTGAAAAGGTCGGGGTTGGTGGTGATCTCCATCCAAACCCCCATTGTGGTCTCCGGATTCAAAGTCTCTTCGCTGCCCATTAGGAGCATTTCGGTGTTGGTGGGGGAGGTGTTGTTAATAATTTTCTGCAACTTCAAGTTGTTTTTTTTCATTATTCAATCGATAGATTAATGAAACGTATTCATAGGAATCGTAGATCGATTCCAGGAGCGAGAGGTCTTTTATGTTGTATAATGCTCCCGATTTCTCCGCACTTTGCAGTGAAATATGAATGACACTTTCCTGGGTATATAACCTGAAGGTTTGGATGTGGTGAATAAGAGAATCGGCCGGCGGTATCTCCCGGTTTCCGGTCGTATAGAGCAAAATATCCCTATAAGTGAGAGATTCCTGCTCGAGGAGAGGAATTTTCCTTTCGATGTTGTTCTTATAATCGACAAGTTCCTGCCTTATCATGCGTAGGGCCTGGTCGGATCTTTTGTTTTCTTTAGACTTTTCCGTCAGGTTACCGACCCATAAAGTGACGAACACACCGAGAACCCCGACGAAGAATTGGATTTCAAAATTCCAAAAA
>JAJBVJ010000078.1 GCA_020859875.1 Rikenellaceae bacterium | reverse complement strand
CCCCCGGGCTGGTGCTTGCCTCCTCAGCTGGGATCAAAGCGGTGCAGGCGGCCACAATAAGTGATTCGTATGTCGAATCGATGGTACACCAATATATCGTCCAACTGGACGCATCGAGCCAGGTGGCTTCCGCCACCGACCCTTACACCATAAGGCTTAACCGGATAGTCGCCCCCATAAGCAACAGCGGCTTTAATTTCAAGGTCTATCTTACCAATGAAGTAAATGCTTTCGCGGTCGCCGACGGAAGTATCAGAGTTTATTCCGGATTGATGGATCTTATGACCGATGCCGAAGTGCTGGGTGTGATCGGCCATGAAATCGGCCATGTAATGAATAAAGATACAAAAGACGCTTTCCGCCATGCCCTGCTTACCTCGGCCATCCGCGACGGGCTCTCGGCAACGGGGGGCGTGGTCGGAACCCTCTCCTCGTCGGAGCTTGGCGCTATCACCGAATCCCTTTCCTCGTCGCAATACTCCCAGAAACAGGAACTCGAAGCGGACGATTACGGCTACCGCTTTCTGGTCAGCCACGGGGTCAACCCGTGGGTGCTGGCCATGGCTTTCGAAAAGCTGGAAAGCGGCAGCCGTTCCGGAAGCGGCAGCGTGCAAAAATTATTTTCCTCTCATCCCGACGTGGCTAACCGCGTAAACCGCGTTGCACAAAGGGCAACCAAAGACGGCTATATAAACCCCGCCGCCGGGGGCAGCCTTCTCATAGGTGGAAGCTCCGTGAATCCAGCCACTACCGGAACTACAAGCGGTGAATGGACCTTTTAATAAATGCCGAACACATATAGCCGCAAACAGGGCTCTGTCGGAATTCGACAGAGCCCTGTTTTTTGGGCAGATGAAAATACCGACGAATATTACTATATTGGCCCGGTATTATTTAATCGGCCTTATGAAAAAGCTGCTTCTAGTTGGTGTTTCTCTTTTTTTATTGGACTCAGTTCAATCGCAGCACCTCAGCGATCTGCGAAGAATGATACTGCAGAGCGATGTCATCATCGCCGGTAAAACTTCGCATAATATGGTTCTATATAACGATTACACCAAATTGCTTTCCTTTACGGTCGGTAAATTGGATAAAGTTATAGATGACGCCGCCGGATTCCAGGTCGGTGACACGGTAAAAGTTCTCCAGCCTTTCAGGGATTTATCCGTATTTTGGAACCAAGAAAAAGTTTACATCGAAAATGTAGAGGAATTTGTGGAAGAGCCCTATACCGACCTTCATTTTATAAGGCGGGATGACGCTCTTAATTTTGTTTCCGTGGGCTCGATATATTCCGTGGAGTGGCATAAATACAAAAACCATTACCTTCCGGCAATCGAAAAGTTCCTGCCCATAACCCGGATCGGCGATCCGGAAGACAGGTATGCCAAAACTATCGACTGGTATATAGAGTGTAACGGCTACCCCGATGACGATTTCTTCGCTTTTTACAAAGAAATGGGTATCATTACGGATTCCATATATCTCTCCGAAAGTCAATCGGCAAGGGCAAGGGAAAAATTCATGCACGGCAGTGAAAAGCTCTTACCCTTTATCCGTGAAGATTTCCCGGCGGACGTATATTCCTATTACCTCAAAAAAATGAGGGAAATCCGCAATAAAAGAAATCCCGAATGGCGCGACTGGTACGACTTCACCAGATGTATCGAAAATATATGGTCGCCGCCCTACTACTCTATGGACTATTATTTAAAAAGACAACTTACCCAGGATTATACTTCGGAATATGACCGGAACCGCATTATGGATCATTTTATAAGCAAAATTGAAACATCGATCGAGGAGACAGGTTCCAAATAGACAAGCAAAAAGAGAGGCTGCCTTATGGCAGCCTCCTTCCCGTGATTCAATTATCAACCAAACATTTCAAATCCCGGAGGAAAACGGTTATGCAGGGGTTATACCGTTCTTTCGTAATATTAAATTACCGAAACCGGGCGATATATCCAAGCGGGTTTGCGCAAAAAGGGAATTATTCCCGCAAAGTTCCTCTTATTGTTATTGCACTCGAGGACGGGTATTCACAATTTGTAATATTTACAGACGGCTTTCCTTACCGACTCCAGCCCGAACCGGCCGGGATCGATCTGTGCGGGAGCGAGTATCTTCAACTCTGCAACATCGTCGGCGGCAGCCGCACAGCGCAGCTCTTCGACTGTACACTCGAAAAACATATCGAGCGTGCGTACCGTAAAACCGCTGTATGGGTAGATGTTCGGGATGGAAAAAAGATACCGCACGGCCTGCGGCAGCAGTCCGGTTTCTTCTTTGAGTTCGCGCAGGATTGCCTCTTCACCCGTTTCGTTCTCATCCACAAAACCGCCAGGGAGGTCGTACGTCCCCCTGGCCGGCTCTTTGCCCCTTACCGCTACCAATAGGTTATCCTGACCATCCCTGACAAAACAGGCGACGGCCGCCGACGGGTTGAAATAATAGACGAACCCGCAGGCACCGCACTTTTTAGATTTTATGTTATGTACCAAAAACTGCCCGCTTCCGCAGGCCGGGCAGTATTTGAAT
Source organism: Rikenellaceae bacterium (assembly GCA_020859875.1). Lineage (GTDB taxonomy): Bacteria > Bacteroidota > Bacteroidia > Bacteroidales > Rikenellaceae > WRDF01. The sequence continues at coordinate 4,278 of JAJBVJ010000078.1, read as the reverse complement.
TTTGAAAGGGGATGCATTTTTCCGACTTTACGAGTGAAGTTACTTTATTTGCAAAGTTAGCTTTTTACAAGACAAATAAATTGCTTTCCCCTCTATTGGGCATCCCGGCGGTATCATGTGGTAAGTCTCATCTTTCCGGTAAAACTAATGGTCTGTTTGTTCGTGGACAGAACCGTCAGGTTGGCCGAACCGGTTTCCCAGATCGTAATATTGAAGGTGTATCGGTCTTCTTTGGTTTTCACCTGGAATGAGATCACGCATTCCCCTTTACTCCCCGTTTCCGCCCTGTATCCTTCCATGGCTCCCTCGAAATTGAGCCCTTCACCGCCTCCGTAGGGAAGGCTGTAAGCTCGTCCGTAATAGGGCAGGTGGGAATAGACCGTATCGTTATGGATTCGCAGTGAATATCCTCCCGAGAGGGATACACTTCGTCCCTGAGCGGGAAGGGCCCGGTCTACATCGATTACAAAATCCTTTTCCGATATGTTCCGATCGATCCTTTCGGCCACCTGCTGCCTGTTGAGCGAAGAGTAGTGGTTGGAAGAACTGCATGCCGCAATAAAAATAAGCGATGCCAGAATCAATACGCGCGATCTCATTATTCTAATGGTTTTAAAGGTTAATTTCGTTCAGTCCAAGCAAATTGCAAGCCAAATTTCCCCTGCGCTGATTCCATCTATTCCGGTTATTCCCGATCGAAAACATCTCCAATTTTCCTTTTTAATATAACGGGGAAATGTATTGGTATTGTTCGATTCAAAAACTATTTTTGCCCGGTATTGATAATATTTGCAAGGAATGGTAAAAAATATAATTTTCGATCTGGGCGGAGTACTACTCGACCTCGACCGGCAAAGGGTGATCGATGCCTACGACAAAATGGGGTTCACCCAGGCCGACCAACTGCTAAACAATTTCCTCCAGAAAGGAATATTCATGGAGCTCGAGAGGGGAACAGCATCCCGGTGGGAACTCTACGACCATATCCGACAATCTACCGGCAAAAGTATTCCCGCCTGGAAGATAGACGATGCCCTTAATAATTTCATTGTCGGGCTGGCCCCGTATAAACTCGATATGCTACGGCGTCTGAGAAAGGATTTCAGGCTCTATGTGCTGAGCAATACAAACGAAATAATGATCCCGGAGATCGACCGCGTCTGGTTCGGCCAGCAGGGAATGAAGATGGCCGACTATTTCGACCGGATGTTCTTCTCCTATGAAATGAAACTTCTGAAACCCGATCCGGAAATTTTCGAACGGCTCGCCCTGCAAGCAGGTATATCCCCGCAGGAATCACTTTTTCTGGACGACGGGCCGCAAAATGTCGAAGCGGGGGCAGCGGCGGGCAACCGGGTCTACCGCCCCGAACCGGATGAAGACCTGAAAAAAGCACTTGTTACGGAACTGGGATTGCCCGGGGATTATTTCGATTGAATAATAACGTAAAAGCCGGATATCCGGCTTTTACGTTATTATTTATTATCCATGATCTCTTTCCCGTCGGTACCGATGAGAAACTTCCGGCCGTGTAGTTCGACCCTGGCATATCCTTTACGGAAGCAGGTGGCGTCGTCATATATGATCGGTGAAGCGGGCTCGCCGTAAAAATTTATATGACCGAACTTACCGCCTTTTTTAACCAGGAAGAACCCTTCCCTTTCCGGAAGGATATGGTCGTATTCAATCTCCGTGACCTTCTCCCCGGTACGTGTCATAATACCCGATTTTCCGTCCACCGTAACGATTATCCTGTTTGCCGATATATCCAGCTCAACATCGTCGAAAATGGGTTCCAGAACAAAGTTGCCGCCGGTATCTATCAATCCCGCCCCGGATGCTACTTCGACCGCGGCTATTCCCTCCCGGAAATCCGAAGCCGCCGTAAAGGGCCCCGCTATCCGCACCCTCGAATCCTTGTCTATATAACGCCAGACCTTCCCGTCGAATGCCCGCATCAGCATACATGAGAGATCGCCTACAAATTCGTAACGTACCGGCGACGACCCGGGATCTGTCGGGTTCGGCGATCCCTTTTCCGAGCGGCCGGAAATGCATTCCCATCCCAAAGAGCGGAATATCCCGCATTCGGCAAGTTGCACCATATCCGTAAGCATCCCGCCGATTACCTTCGCAAGTTTTTCCTTCCCGTCCAATAAGCCCGATAGCCCGGAGCATAACCGCCCCATCGCAGACGGGCATGCGGGATCACGGGCTACCGTCTTTAATATGCGGCTCCACGTTGTCTTCTCATCTGGCGCAGCATTTATATTTTCTTTACTGCAAAAAGAGGTAAATGGGACCCCGGGAATTATCTCCGTAATAAGGCGGTCGGAGCATGAAAGGTAAACCGCAGTAAATAAGAATGCCAAATCCGCCGCTTCCGTTTCACATTCCGTACGGCATGAACGGTCGAATCCCGTGAGGGTGATCCCTCCCTGGTCGACGTATAATTTCCCCGGATGGATTCCTCCGGTATGTAGCCTGTGGGAAATATGCCGGGAAGCGAAAGACGAGATTTCTTTCAAAAGCCTTCCGATGTTTTTGTCCACCTCCCCGGAATTCCGTCCAAGGTGCATTTTACAATAGGGCAATAAAGGCATACCTTCAGCCATCTTCCCCACCGATAAATCCACATATATATACTTTCCGCTGTCGTCGAACACCAGCAGTTCGGCAGGATGGTAAGAGAACCCGTTGTAGACCGATTCGTCGATAGCGGAAAGAAATGCCGAAACCGCCTGGAGCCGACGGGTCCGCTGCTCGTTCCTGTCGAGGTAGCATCTTACCTTTACCGGAATGTTCTTATCGCCATACCGAAATCACAATAGCTCGTTCCCGAATGGAAACGAATTTCTCCGCCGTCGGTCGACGGATATATTCCATCGAGTGTACGGAACCGTCCGTTTGGGTTGTTAACGGATTCCAGCAAGTTATTAAGGTTTATCATAAGATGGGGGTATATTAACGGAATCCGGATCGTCCGATCCGTTCTAAATTAGACGGCCAATGCTAATCGAACCTATGTTCATCATTGAAATAAGGCTTCCGGCGCTGGTATTGAGGCTCATCCCGCGGTATGGCGGAAGGGAGCCCTCCTTTATATCCTGGATCATTTCCGTATATTGCCGGGGCATATCGCTGGACATATCATAAAGCAGATTGGTATACCTGCAACCGGGCAGGTCGTCCTTACTTCCCGGGAATATGACGGTCTTATCGGAAGAGGTCGAGGATATATTGATGTTTATCAGCAGTGTCCGGCCGTCGGAAGTTCCGGTAGCCTTGATCTCGTTGGCAAGCGAGCAGAGCATATCGTTGTCGCCGTCGGTTGCCTCCCCGTCCGTAATATTGAAAACGGTCGGAGGATAGGAATCCTTGTTGGCGGGGTTGCTGCACCAGCGGGTGAGCAAATTCAGAGCGGTATCCAGGGCCGACCGCATCGGTGTATTGCCATCGGCCTTCGGCTCCACCCAATATTTCACCTCGTTGGATGAGATCCTGGTCTGGCCGTCGGGATATACCCTCTCCTGGGTAATGAGTTTTTTACGGCAATTGCGCCGCTCGAGACGGGAAGGTTTCACAAAGGTGTAGGATGGACTTAAAAGCAGTTCCGCCTTCTCTCCCGAATAACCGACCGCCGCTATATCGAAATAATCTACGATACCGTCGTCCTTGCGGCAGCGGTTTATAAGTTCGGCAATCAACATATTGGTTACGATTGCGACCACTTCGGCTTTTGTAGTGGAGGTTTTGCCGAACTGCATTTTCTCCTCCATCGAGCCGCTATGATCGATCAGAAGAATAAAAGCCGTAGGGTTATGGCGGGTAATCCGTGCAGAATACATATGATGTTTACTTTTTGAACCTTAAATATATGTATTCTTTCGGAAAGAATTATATTTTCACCTTTTAATCTTATTTTTTATTGACATTTCTACCATTTTTCCACCTTTATATACAATCGCCACTCCGTTTCTTACCCCCATAGCTCTATCGTATTCGAATCCCGTAACACATTCTCCGGACGAATCTATATAACCCCACTTACCGTTAAGACAGACCGGGGCGAAACCATCGTGCATATTCCCAGCGGCATCGAACCGGGGCTCGACCACGATATTTCCATGTATGTCGGCATATCCCCATTTTCCCTGCCTGCTGAATGCGGCCCATCCGTCCGATAGAGGTTTCAACTCGTCATATTCCAACCCGGCCAATAGAAATTTACCGTCATATGTTATAAGCCGCGGGCGACCATCGACCGATACCAGCGAA
>JAJBVJ010000106.1 GCA_020859875.1 Rikenellaceae bacterium | reverse complement strand
AATCCCGGATCGTGTACGGGGTCGGAAGGTCGTACCGGCCGTCAGTGGTTTCGACCGCTATAATAGTGCGTCCGGCGGGTCTTTCGACCGCCACACCCCGGTCGTTAAAGGTTATGGTCTGGTCGAGGCCATTGTCGTAGTAGATTGTAACCGTCACCCCTTCGGGGCCCATAAAGGCAGGATAACTGGTTACCGAACTGTAATTTGCCGCCACGGCCTCACCGTAAGACCAGTTGGAAACCGTCACCGCTTGGAGAATTAGCTCTAAGCCGGTCAGCCTCACGTAGTAACAAGTATTGATGGCCGTGGAAGCAATTTCGAGCTCTTTGCTGTAATTGGCACCGGCATTGGTCGAAACCCTGATGACGGGATTCGTAACGGCAAGCGGCAAAATAACAAGGTATTCCTGGCGGGAGGTCATCGGCACGTGGTACGGCTGGTAAGTATCCCCGCCCGCCTCAACCGTTACCGAAGCTATATCGTCCGGATTCACCTCGTCCAGTACGAAATCTATCATACTGTGGCCGTGCCTCATCTCCACTTCGAGGTAGTGTGCCGGGGCCGTCGTATAGGTGGGCGATCCGTTCTGGCGGAGAATATCCTGTTTTACAAAGACATCCTCGTTGCGCTGGTCGGTCGCGATGGTTCCGCCCCACCCTGCGGGATAAAGGTCGGCGGCTACTTCCTGCATCAGGTAATTGGGCATATAGACCGGAGCCGTCGAGTTTGCCGTCCAGTAACTACCGTCCCATTCGAACTGCCCCAACCCTTCAGCATAGGGAGTGCCGTTCTTGAATATGGTAAGGTCGAGAATCCAGTCCAGTTTACGGTTGAAAAGGTAGGTCGGGTCGGCATCGGTATTGACCACAAAACCGCTCACCGCTCTGGTCGCTCCCGCTGGAATCTCCCCCTGAGAGTCACCGATAGTAAGCTGCACGCTGCCGACTTCCAGCGTACCGCCCTCCGCTCCATCCCCCTTCTCGTCGGCGCACGCCACAACAAAGAGCGACAGACAACCCACCAGGGCAATTAAACCGCGGTCGAGTATTCTATTTATTTTCTTTTCCATAGCTTTCCGTCAGTTTCGTTATTCGTATAATGCGAGCGTCTGTCCGTCGCCGTATGTAAGGTTTTCCAATTCCGTCCCGTCCTCCGAACGTATGCTTCCGCTGAAATCGCCACGCGGTATGGGAATATACAGCTCGGCATACTCTTCGGTCAGTACCATATCGTCCGCGATTACATAGGTAGCGCTCGCCCACGCATAGGTGGACGGATGAGGATAATGCCGAATAAGGTATGACATGGTTACCAGCTGCTCGGGCTGCGTGACCACAAAATTACCGTCGGCATCGAGTTCCGGCGAGGTAAAAGGAATCCCGATACCGCTGTTTTCGTCCTGGGTGAATGTACCGATATAGACGAATGAATCCATATCGTATCCCTGGGCGGTCAACGTTACCAGATACCTTTTCCCTTTTTCGAGGGGCAGGGTCACCGCCGGGAAGATTATGGTGTAGGTATAATTGTCCGTAACGCTCATCCGGCCGATAAGGTAACTTTCGGTCGAGGAGAGGCTCACGGTCTCATCCAGGATAAGCATGGCATTCCCGTTAGGGTCGCCGCAGTAGGCCCAGAAGGCGGTCGGATCCGTCCCCTCCACTTCGAGTTCCAGCACGAGCGATTGTATATCGATCCCCTCGGCATTCTGCCCTGCGATCTCGAACTCGATCATGGTGTTTTCCCTTTCGAAGAACAGTGGTACGGGTGCCTCGGTGGGCATGATGTTTTGCGCACTCGCTTCGGCGGTCAGCCAGTCGGCCTTCCGGAAATTCTCGAGTTCGCGCTGGTCGGTGATAAGACCCTCGTCGCGTATATCCTGCGAAGGCCAAATTGCCACCAGGTCGGTAATGTAGGAGTCGTCGAGGCTGAAATAGAACGCCGGCGAACCGCGGAATATCCCGCCGCTCTGGTAGGAATACTGGAAATTTTGCGGGGTCGAATCGTAATTTGTCGTCAGGGTCACGTCGATCATGTAGCCGCTCTGGAAGAAATCGTCGGCTCCGGCACGGCTCAGCGTGCCGTCAGTCCTTTGGTATACGGAGCCCGAAAAGGCCAGTTCGCCCTTTTCGAGCCCATAGCCGTTTTCCCCTTCCTCGTTCGAACAGGCCAGGGCGAGAGCTGCCGCAGTGCATATATATATTAACTTTTTCATATCGCTGAATATTTTTAACGCCTTTCCCACTGCAGGATAGGATAATTGTCGGGAGCCGATCCGGCATCGTACCAGTAAGATGTGTCGTCCGATATCCAGCCCGTTGTAAGGACAGGCCAGTATGGGGTGGCCGAACTCCAGGACGGCCAGCTGCCGGGCATCTGCAAGACACCGCTATCGGAGTCCGCCAGTACCGAATAGTCGTCCGTAAGGATAGCTCCCTGGGCGGCCGTGAACAGGTTACCCATATTTGTAAACCCTTCCCATGAGGGGATTGGCGAAACACCGTCGGTATCCAGCTTATCGAATGTTATATCCTCTATGGTGGTATAGCACCGCAGTATGGTTCCGTTGTTCAGACCGCAAAATCCTCCGACGTATCCCCCCTCGTTGAGGGCCTCGTTTCCGGCATTCACCGTAAGGGTACCTCCCAATGAATAGCAGTCTTTGATAAAGGAGTAGTAATCCCCGTCGTCGTCCTTTGCCCCCGCTTCGCCGACCACCGTGCCCACCCGCGGTGCGAGCGCATCGACCGTGATGGTCGGTTCTTCCACGCGGCAAGCCACCACACGGCATGTACCGCTGTATGCGTCGGCCAACAGGTCGGCGATCAGTGCCTGCCTGACCACTTCCGACAATCCGTCGGGGAGATTCCCGATCAGGTCGGCTATATCTGCCTCGGTAAGCACGTCGTTTACCTTTCCGCAAATTGCACCCACCGATGTGCTGTCGGTGGAGTTGACCGTGATCTGCGGTTCGATAAGGTTTACATTGCAGATGACCGAATTGTTGGATATCTTCGAGAACAACCCGACATTCCCTCCGTCGCTGTCGATGGTAAGGTTCAATATCTTATGGCCCCCGCCGTCGTACCGGCCGCGGTTTATCGCGTTCGGCGTCCAATTGCCCATGACCGACAAGTCTATATCGCACACCTGATAGGTGTCCGTATTACCCCCGCGGAAGTCCGAAAGACTTTGCGCGTCCCATACCAGGTTGGTGGACGTAGGGATGAATATCTCGCCCGTGGTCATATTGTATCCGTATCGATACACGTACTGCTCCTGGACGGAAACGTCCTGCGAAGCTATAAGAGTGAGTTCTCCGGCTTGTAGTAGTATCTCACCCCGCGGTATATCGTTCGGGTCGTCGTCGGTAGTCCAAATATATGACCAGTATTGCCTTACATTGGAACCGCCTCCGCGGTCGGACAGTTCGCTCACCCCGTCGTACCATTTGACCCTCTTTCCGTCGAGGTCCGTGTCCTGGGTATCTATCGGGTCTATATTCGGGAGGATTATAACCTCGTCCACCCCGACAAATTTGGAATCGTCGTCGCACACCACCACTATCTCGATCTTATAGGTATTACGCGGATAGAAAATAAGCTGTGTGTAGTACGATATCGTAGGGTTCGTCTGGGTCGAGGCCCTGTAGGGTATATAGTACTGCTCGGAGTAGTCCTTTTTGGTGATATAATAGGACTTCTCGTCGGCCGGCTTTTCGAAATAATTTTCGGGAAGACTCATATCGGCATTGTATGGATAGAAGGCCACTACGGTCATCCTGTCGTAGATAAATATATTGGCATCCTCGGGGTCTTGCCCGGCGGCAAGAACGGGGACAAGGGTATTGTCCCCCTCTATCATGCATTCCATATTTCGGACATAGGGCTTTGAAAGGTCGCCATTATCGTAATCGGATGTATAGTAGATATACAGTCCCACATGGTTCAGCCCGTAATCGGTTCCGTCTATCGTCGTCTGGTTCATATCGGACGGGGTGCCCAGCTCGGAAAGGCGTGTGGACAGCTCCCCGAATGAAACGGAAAGGTTCAGCAGTTGCCCCTCCTCCCACGAGGGGCCTCCCAAAGATCGATCTTTGGTACATCCTCCCAGGATTACGGCGGCACATGCCGTCGCAATTAGTGATATTATATTTAACTTTTTCATCTCTATGGAATATTATTTACGTTCCAAACTGCCGGCCATGTAATGCCTGTCACTTCCGGTTTGATAGTATAGGCGGTATCCGACACATAATCGGCATCTGCCTGCAGGGCCGCGTTGAGCCTATTGACAACGCGGTCGCTCTCGGTCTCGCCGTCGGCAAGTCCGTTTCGCATCTTCTCGGGCGAAAGTGACGAGGTGTCATTATCCCCTACAGTTCCCGAACCGGTCGGCCCTTCGGCCCCGCCGGGGTTTGAGCCGAATGTCCCTTCGAGCCAGAAGCATGTGTCGATAACTACGGTCGAGAGTGCGTCTACCGTAGAGCCGATAACGCCGCCCATCGTTCCGCCGGCGAATATATTGCCGATGCTAAGACATGCGACAAAGGTACCCGCTGCGGTACTTCGGTTCTCGCCGCATATACCTCCGAGCACGACCCCTGCACGGATATTACCCGTATTCACACAGCCTACTACCCGGCCGCCCGATTCATTGAGTCCCACTATTCCGCCTACGGTACCCGTGGCGTTGAAAAGCGAGGCTTCGTTGAGGCATCCGTACACCAGTCCGCGGTTGATTCCGCAAATTGAGCCGGCATAAGTATTTCCCGCCAGATCCATATTACCCGTATAGAGCCTTATATCCATGAGCATGCCTTCGTTCTCGGCGAAGAGACCCGGCCCGGATATATCGACGTTCCCGATCCAGTGGGAATTTCCGTCATAAACTCCGGTAAATGTGCCGAAACCGGTGAATCCGTCGCTTACCTGGGGCACGGAGAAGGTTTCTATTTCGATGTCGGCCTGCTGACGGTAATATCCCCCGAGGTCTTTTTCTATATTCAAGAACTGGACGAGGGTCGTTACCAGGTAAGGATTGGTCGCACTGTTGACCGTATTGGCCGGATCGGCCAGCAGCATTCCCACCTTCGACAGGTTGAATGAAAGGGTATTTGAGGCATACTGCAATGCCTCGATCGGCATTCTGATCAGTAGCCCTTTAGCCGTGTAGAGGTCTACGGAATCGACTCGCCCGTCGGCGGGAAGGGTTACGAAATCGATCTGGTTAGCGGTACCGGAGGCATCGCCGACATACTGACGGTTTTCGTTGGAGTGGAGCACCACTTTGGTTATCTTATCGTCTCCCGAATTGTCGTATCCCCCGTCGATGGCGAGCGTCAGAACATTCGGATCGTAGGTGGGATCCTGTTGGTTTACGGATTTTTCTTCCCAGTTTACCTGTTCCAGTACAACCCCTGTAAGCTCCAGCTTCTGTATCTTGAGTGTCAGCCTATAAGCATAGCCCGGATAAAGCAACATTTCGGATTCTCCGTTAGAGGCCGTGATTATAAATTTGTCGAGATCGTCCCCGGTGGCAACGTAATCGTCTATCCGCAGCGATGAGAACTTTTTGCCGACCAGGTCAAACCCATTGGGAACAAGATAGTTGACACCCAAGTTCGCCTGGTACGGTATGGTACTGTTATCCGTAGCCACCTCCACCGATGCTGCCAGCGGATCGGGTTCCTTTGCCATTATGGAATAAAGTCCCTGGGTTGGGACGCCGTCTATCTCGAATTCCACCAGTTCCGGTTCCGGGTCGACATAGTGCGACTGGGATTCATCCACTTCCACCGCAACGGTAAGCTGAGTCATTACGTGGCGGAATTGGAGTATTTCGGCCGGGTCTTCGGACGAACCGGGGGTTCCTTCGCCCTCTTTGACCTTGGTGAGGGCCGTATCGCTCGCCCGCTTCCCGTAGTTACTCAAAACAAAATCGTTATGCTGGCCGTCGCCGGCTACAAGAGACATCTGGTAACTCGAATTTATCGAACCGACATAAGCATAGAGGCTTATATCATTGTCTCCAAGGGGGTAATACCTCGCGGTGTTTAGTATCAGGTCTGTCGGCGAACTGTCGAGTGCCGTAGCGCTCGTTATCCGCGTGGGTTCGAAATACCTTTGGGTCATATCGCCGCTGTTAAAAGCCACCAGATATACCGGAATCTCGTCCGAGAGACCTACACGGGTACCCGCCCCGGAGTCGGCTATACCTTTTAACCGAATTTCACCGGGATCGTCGTAACCCGACTGAGTATTCTCGTGGGCACATCCCGCCAAAGCCGCTATGCAAACCGCGGCAGGAAAGAGTATTTTGTTTATCGATCTTTTCATGGCTGCCTTAGTTTATGGTTACTTCGAGGTCGCCCATATCGATCCAGTCCGTGAGCTGTCCCTGTAGGGTAATATCCTCGTCGGGATTCTGTATCGTGGTACTGCGCAAGATAAGGTTGACCACCGTATTTGCCGCGCGGACAAGGGTCAGGGTCTGGCTATTATCGTCGTCCAGCGGAATATCGGAAAGGGTATACGTCCCCGTGTACGAGAATGTACTGTCCTTGAGAGTTATGATGATCTCTGTCTGGTCGTGTGTTCCCGGGAAGAGATAAACCGTCGATGTGAAGGGATCGGCCTGCGAAAAGGAGGTGGTCGAGGTCACCAGGTCGTAGTAATAATCGGGGGCCACTATAAATGTGAGGTTTTCGTCGCCGGCAAGCAGGTCCATGATCGCTATCCCGCGCGAGGTTCTCACCGAAAGTAATTCGATAGTTATATCGGAATTGAACGTATCGTCCCCGGTCACATTAACCGTCAACTGG
>JAJBVJ010000202.1 GCA_020859875.1 Rikenellaceae bacterium | reverse complement strand
TATAGTCCGCTTTCGGGCTAACGGATAAAGAAAGTTGGTCGGCGGGAAGAACCGCTGCCTGATAGCCGGAGGCATACCCCACCGAAACGGAAATCAGCACAAGGGCCGTCATTGTAATAATTTTCCTGCTCATATTTAAGTTTTAATAAGTTTTCGCAACGCTAAAATAATATTTAAAAGTACAAAGAGGAAAATAATGCAACGTAATTCTTCCCGTCGGGATAATTTATCCCGGGCGAAGGGTCAAGTAGCGTGATTTTTGAATCGAATATTAAAAACGGTAAAGCTATGGCAAACAATTTCGAAGAAGATTACTGGAACGACGATTACGTCCCCGATCCCGACGTTTTCGAAAGCGAGGACGAGGGCACCGATTTTATAATGCAGTACGACTACGGCGACAACCGGTTCGTAAACGACGACTGCGGATGCCGCATCGACAGCACCCTGGACGATAAGCTGCCCGACGAGGTAGAAGCGATGGACGAGTGGATAGAACGCGGCTTCGTGGATGTCATAGACGGCAGTCCCGACCCCAACCTCTACCCACCCGAAGACTACAAGGGTTAAAGAAAAAGCGCAATCTGTTGCGCTTTTTTAATATCTTGCGGTGATGAAAAAGATCAAGGCATTGCTGATACTGGCAATTTCACTGGTTGCCTATATTTCGCCGGCACAGGTAAACCATCCGATCCCCGACGGGTATATCAAAAGAATACCCCGTATGGAATTGGAGAACGGGATATGGGAAAAGTATCGCAAGGGTGATTACGACAACTTATGGCTCGGTTACGGTAAGGCGGGAAGCCGCGAAGGATACGTGATGGCCCGCACCCGCATCGAAGAGCACCGCCACTCCCTCGGGGAAGGCAGGGCCGTACCCGTTTTCGTATTCCACCACCATACCCTTTTCGACGGATGTGTGATCGACCGCGCGATGTTCGACGCACTTCTAAATATCGGCCCTCAGGAGATGGTAAGGGTGATCTCTCCGGTAATAGTGATCGAATACGAAACGGAGGACTTTGAAGAATTCAAGGAGGCGATCCTCCCGATCCGGCCATCACGCACCGATAATTTCTTTTTGTGGGTATACAGGACTAAAAAGAAAAAGAAGGAGGTGATTCGGATCATAGACACCGCCGACCCCGAAGATTTTAACAAATATTACTGGGAAATATCATACGACGAATATCTCAAGCTCCTCGGGGAAGAGGTCAAGGGCAAAAAGCGATAATATTCATTTTACCAGATGGCGAAAGTTCCGTTCGTAGTCCTCCCTCGCCCCACGTATAACGTCGCAGGCTACATCCCGTGAATAAATATCCGTGAGCACCGTCCGGGGCTCCTTCGTCGGAAGGTTCTTGTAGGTAGTAAAATAATGCACCAGCCTCTCCACCACCTTCGAAGGTATTTGCGTTATATCGTCGAATCCGCTGTAAATCGCATCGTTATCCAATACGGCTATTATCTTGTCGTCTGCGGCACCGAGGTCGAGCAGGCGGAATCCACCGATGGGACGCGCCTTTACGATTATATCGCCGTGGGTTATGTCTTTCTCGGTGAGAACGCAAATATCGAGCGGGTCGTGGTCCCCCTCGATGTCGTCCCGCCCGAGGGCATTTGCGGTGATGGCCGCCACCGAAGCATCGCAGTAGGTCTGCGGAATAAAGCCGTAGAGGGCCGGGATAATATTGGAAAATTTCTGGGGGCGGTCTATCGAAAGGTAGCCCGTCTGTTTATCGACTTCATATTTTACCGTATCGGTCTGGACGATCTCTATAAAGCAGGTTAAAACGTCCGGGAAATGCTCTCCGGGGGAGATGCCGTGCCACGGGTGGGCCTTATATCTGTGTACTTTTTGCATATCGCGATCTTGTTTATTCGAACATATGACTCGTGTCGGGAATTGCCTCCGAATCTTTCCGCTCTTTGGAAATTACCCTGTCGAGGACATATAGCACCGAAGATGCGTCCATCGGCGGATTTTCGACCCGGATGCGGTGTACCGAAATAACGTATTCGAATCCAGGTTCGTAGTCGAAACCGGAAATACCGCCGTAAAGGAATTGCCACCGGGTCTCTCCCGGCGGTTTTATCAGAAGGCATTTTTGCGGGCCCACCCCAATGCAGTCGACCATCTCGGAGGCGACCGTCCATACCTCGGTGCCGCCGTTGGGACGGGAGCGGTTGCCTGCACAAGCCGCGGCAAACAAAGCGAAGGCCAGTATCACGATTATTCTTCTCATAGAAATCCTCGAAACTATAAAAATAGCGATTAACCCGGTTCGGTACAAATTCCGGGGCTGCTCCCCGTCATCCGGTACTCTTCGTCAAACCGTATCGTCCAATAATTATTCCAACCGACCCGCCGCGAAAAAGCGGCTGTTCGGTAAGGAATTTGCAACCCTACAACAGCCGCCGATCTTTGGCCGATCCCCGGGGAATATATGAAGACATACCTTGCAATATTGAAAAAATACAGGCTGTCGTTTATCGTCAGTCCGCTACTGGTTCTGATCGCCGTCCTCTCCGAGACCATACAACCCTATTACATGTCAAAGATCGTGGATGAGGGTATAATCGACGGCGACCTCGATATGATCTACCACACCGGCTTTCTGATGGTTTTGATCGCTATCGCCGGCCTTGCCGTGAGCATCGCTAATGTGTTCGTTTCCACCCGCACATCTATTAGTTTCGGCACCGACCTTCGAGCGACGCTCTTCAAAAAGATCGAGGAGCTATCTTTTACGGACATTGACCGATTCAGCACCGCCTCCCTTATAACGCGCCTTACGAACGATATATCTCGCATCCAGCAGGTTATTCTTATGTCCCTTCGGGTAATGCTCCGGGCACCGCTGATGCTTGTAATGTCGATTTTTTTCGTGGTCAAGATCAATCCCCGGCTCGCGGTCATTCTCCTATTCGCGATCCCGCTGCTGGCATTATGCACCTATTTCATACTTCGCCGCGGTTTCCCGTTTTTTTTGATCGTCCAGCAGAAGATCGATGCGCTCAACGGGGTCGTGCGCGAGAATCTTATCAATATAAGGGTCGTCAAATCGTTCGTCCGTGAGGATTATGAGACCGAAAAATTCACCCGAAGCAGCACCGACCTGAAGGAGATTGTGGTAAAGTCCACCAATATCATCATTACACTCATGCCGGTCATGCAGCTTATTCTCAATTTCTCCATTCTTGCCGTACTATGGTTCGGGGGATTGCAGGTGAGTTCGGGCACGCTTCAACCCGGGGAACTTATCGCCTTCGTAAACTACCTGATGCAGGTGCTGATGAGCCTGATGATGCTCTCGAACGTGATTATGAATTTCGCACGGGCCTCCGCATCGTCCCGGCGTATCGCCGAGGTGCTGAATGCCGAACCGTCGCTGACAAATACGGTCGAAGGGCTGACGGCAAACCATCGGATAGCAAGGGGAGAGATAGAATTCCAGGACGTCTATTTCCGTTACGAAGACGGGGAAACGGACGTACTTCAGGATATAAATTTCAGGGTCGGGGCCGGGCAGACGGTCGCTATCGCAGGGGCTACGGGTTCCTCCAAAACCTCGCTGGTCCAGCTCATCCCGAGGCTCTACGACGTTACGGGAGGCACTATCCGGATCGACGGGACGGACGTTCGGGATTACGAGCTGGACTACCTGCATCGCAGGGTCGGTGTCGTACTCCAGAAAAACGAACTTTTCACCGGAACGATAATCGACAACCTGCGCTGGGGAGATCCCGACGCCACATTCGAAGAGATCGTACTGGCGGCTAAGGCGGCACAGGCCCACGATTTCATCGAATCGTTCACCGACGGATACCAAACCATGCTCGGACGGGGCGGGGTCAATATCTCCGGGGGCCAGAAGCAGAGACTTTGCATCGCCCGGGCCCTTCTTCGCCGGCCGCAGATCCTTATCCTCGACGACAGTACCAGTGCGGTCGATACCGAAACCGAACTGAAAATACGCCGGAACCTTTCGAATATGAAAGGCACCACGGTACTTATAATCACCCAGCGCATCCATACGATGCAAAGCGCCGACAGGGTACTGATTCTCGAAGACGGCCGCATCGAAGCTTATGGCACCCCGGACGAACTTCTCGAAACATCCGACATGTACCGCGAAATTTACAATTCACAGCAAATCGAACTCTGATGGCACGGGGTGAAAAATACGGACTGAACGAAAAACCGAAAAACGGCCGGAAGACCTTCCTGCGGCTCGTTTCGTTCGTGGGCCATGAAAAAAAGATGTTGGCTTTGGTGGCCGTGTTGATAGTTATTAATATCGCCTGCAGTCTCGGCGGTTCCTACCTGCTGCGCCCCATTATAAACGATTATATTTTGCCAGGAAATATTCCCGGCCTTGTCAGGATGCTCGTCATTCTTGCAGTAGTCTATCTTATCGGGGTGGCTGCCAACTGGATACAAGCCCGGATGCTCAACCTTGTGGGTCAGCGCACCGTACTTCGTTTGCGCATAACGATGTTCTCCAGGATGGAAACCCTCCCCGTCGCCTACTTCGACGGCAACCAGCACGGCAACATAATGAGCCGCTATACCAACGACATCGACCGTATCAGCGACGCCATGACAGATTCGCTGGCAAATATGCTCTCGAGCATCCTTACACTTGTAGGCACTTTCGTGCTGATGCTGGTCATAAGCCCGCTGCTTACGGCGATCTCTCTTATTACCATACCGATTATGTATCTGGTTGCGCGGTTCATCGTAAAACGGAGCCGCCGTTATTTCAGCGCTCAGCAGGCGGCCCTCGGCGGCATGAACGGCTATATCGAAGAGATGATAAGCGGCCAGAAGGTTATAAAAGTCTTCGGACAGGAGGAAAAGGTCGAATCGGATTTCGAGGTGCTGAACCTCGACCTCAACGAAAAATCCAAGAAAGCCCAGTTCTATTCCGGTATGATGATGCCGGCCATGCAAAACCTCAGCACACTTAACTATGTTATTATCACCATTGCAGGAGGCCTTATGGCTATCTTCAGGGGCTTTGACGTCGGCGGCCTGGCCGCGTTCCTGCAGTATTCCCGCCAGTTCGGCCGCCCGATTAACGAACTTGCCAGTATCTACAACAGCATCCAGGCCGCAATTGCGGGCGCCGAGCGCATCTTCAATATAATAGATTCCCCGGCCGAACCGGCCGATATCGAGGGAGCTGTAACCCTTCCCGATACGGAAGGAGACGTGCAGATGAAAGACGTTGTGTTCGGATACGAGCCGGGTAAGATAATCCTGCACGGGGTTTCGCTTCGGGTTGCCCCGGGATGTAAGATCGCCATTGTCGGCTCTACCGGCGCGGGAAAGACCACGATCATGAACCTACTTCCCCGGTTTTACGACATCGATTCGGGTCAGATCACCGTGGACGGCTGCGATATCCGCGCCATCCGGCGGTCGAGTCTGCGCCGCCACATGGCGATGGTGCTTCAGGATACCCACCTGTTTACCGGGACGGTAATGGAGAATATCCGTTTCGGAAGACTCGATGCAACCGACCAGGAAGTCATAGACGCGGCAAAGCTGACGGCCGCACACTCCTTCATCCGGCGCCTCCAGCACGGCTATAATACCATGCTGGAAAACGACGGCCAGAACCTCAGTGCCGGCCAGCGCCAGCTGCTGAATATCGCCCGGGCGGCCGTTGCCGACCCGCCGATACTTCTGCTGGACGAGGCCACGAGCAATATCGACACCCGCAGTGAACTGCTTATCCAGCGGGGGCTCGATAAACTGATGGAGGGTAGAACGAGCGTTATCATCGCCCACCGTCTTTCGACAATCCGAAATGCCGACAGGATAATAGTTCTCGAACAGGGTAAGGTGGTCGAGCACGGAAAGCACGATGAATTGATCGCACGAAAGGGAAGGTATTATGCGCTGTACAACCAGCAATTCGAATAAAACGAGTTTTGCACCATATTTGCAGGTATGAGAATCAGCAGCTAAAACTGCAAAAAGCGCGGCAGGTGCAACTGCCACGCTTTAAGATTACCACCCCTCTGATGGAAGGGAAGCCCATGAGCCTCACAGCTGTAACAGGGCCGGAGCACAAAGTTAAAAAAAGTTTCAGAAAATGAAATAATATAGGTGCTTTTTTCCATCCGGCGACTGCTCCGCCGAAAAAGGCGTCGAAGCGCTCTTGGCCTAAATACCCCGGGCATCCCCAGAAGATGCGCCGAAAACGCAACGGGCAGAATGGTTAAAAGACCCCTATAAGGGATAAGGCCGCGGAATTATTCCGCGGCCTTTTTTATGTCCCGCCCTTATCTTATAACAGACGGCGTATAATTTTGCAGGGATTTCCCACCGCAAGACAGCCGGCGGGTATAGTTCGCGTAACGACGCTCCCGGCCCCGATGGTCGTCCCGTCGCCGATAGTTACCCCCGGAAGTATTATCGAACCGCCTCCTATCCATACGTTATCTCCTATGGTTACGGGCGCAGTCAGGGAGTTCCAGGCGGCAAGATCACCGGCTGGGTTACCGGTAAGTCTGTCGAGGGGGTCGACCGGATGGCCAACGGCATATATTTGTACGGCCGGGCCTATTCCCGTATTATTTCCTATTTCAATCCGGTTGCAGTCCAGAAATACACAGTTCATATTTATCTCGACATTATCCCCGATATAAATATTTTCCCCGTAATCGACATGGAAGGGAGCCGCGATCCAAACGTTCTCACCCTTCGAACCGAGCAGCTCGTCCAGAATGGCCGAGAGGGCACCGCGGTCACGGGTGTCGGTGGCGGAGTATGTGCGCAAAAGCTCTTTGGCATAGTGCCACCGGTCGATAAGTTCTCTGT
>JAJBVJ010000243.1 GCA_020859875.1 Rikenellaceae bacterium | reverse complement strand
CCTTCCGGAAACGGGTTGTAAACTTCGTTTTTTCCATGCCGTCCTCTCTCATATATGGTTTCAGCAGCAGGGCGCACAGTGCCGGGGACAGGGTTAAGGCGTTCAAAGCGGAAAGGCCCACCGCAACCGCCATCGTGATCCCGAACTGAGTATAGAATTTACCCGAAGTCCCTCCCATCATAGCCACGGGAATAAACACGGCCATAAAGACAATGGTCGAGGAAACGATCGCCGGGGTGATTCCTTTCATGGCGTCGTTGGTTGCCATATAGGATGATTTGTAACCCACTTCGAACCGGGCCTGCACGGCCTCTACCACGATGATTGCATTGTCCACCACCGTCCCGATAGCAAGTACCAGCGCGAACAGGGTAAGAAGGTTTATACTGAATCCTGCAACGGCCATGAAGGCGAACGTACCGACAAGGGATACCACAATAGACAGGGTAGGAATAACGGTGGCACGGATGTCCTGCAAAAAGACATAAACCACAACGATTACCAGTATCACTGCCAATATCAGCGATTTTATAACCTCCCAAAACGAAGCGAACAGGAAATCGTTTGCATCCATCATGGTTACCATTTCCACTCCCGGAGGAAAGTCCCTGGCCGCCTCTTCCAGTAGAGCGTCGATCTGGCCGATCACGGCCGTTGCATTGGTGCCGGCCGTCTGGAATATCATACACGCCACACCCGGATGACCGTCGGTTCCACTGTCGTAGGCATAGGTGTCCATCCCGAATTCAATATCCGCTATATCTTTCAGCCGCAGGATCTCCCCGTCGGAGGAGGCTCGGATTATAATATCTTCGAATTCAGTCTCCTTATCGAGCCGTCCGCGATAGATCATACTGTACTGGTAAGTCTGCTCGGCGTTCTCTCCGAAAGAACCGGTGGCCGATTCTATGTTCTGTTCGCCGAGGGCCATTGTCACGTCGGACGGCACAAGGCCGTAGGCGGCCATTATGTCCGGCTTCATCCATATACGCATACTGTAATCAGAGCCGAGAGTCCTCATTTCGCCCACTCCGGCGATACGCATTATCTGCGGTTCGATATTGATCTGTA
Organism: Rikenellaceae bacterium; assembly: GCA_020859875.1. Classification (GTDB taxonomy): domain Bacteria; phylum Bacteroidota; class Bacteroidia; order Bacteroidales; family Rikenellaceae; genus WRDF01. The sequence continues at coordinate 5,769 of JAJBVJ010000243.1, read as the reverse complement.
TATAGTTGCTCAGAAAGGATTTGTCGTAAGTATCGTCGGGACTGTAAAGCGAGAATATTTTGAGTATGCTGTTCTGACGTTTGAAAGTCGATACTCCGATTTGAGTTACTTCGGCAGGAAGCGAACCTGTAGCCGTGGCCACACGATTCTGTACGTTCACCGCAGCCATATCGGGATCCGAACCCTGTTTGAAATAGACCATAATCGTCACGTTGCCCGTATTGGTAGCCGTCGAAGTCATATAGGTCATATTCTCCACCCCGTTTATCTTCTCTTCCAACGGAGCTATCACGGCATTCTGGAGCGTCGATGCGCTGGCCCCGGGATACTGGGCCGTCACGATTATGGTGGGGGGTGCGATGTCGGGGTATTGTTCGACCGGAAGGACGAATATCGAGATCGCTCCCAGGAATACTATAACAATGGATATTACGGCAGAGAAGATCGGTCTGTCGATAAAAAATTTAAGATTCATAATATATTCTCCCCAATTTCGAGACTTTCTGTTCCGGCTTGGTTATCCGCTGAAGCGGCGGGGGTTTCTCCGGAACCGGCAGGGCCTACTTCCATGCCGTCGCGCAGCATGCCCACACCTTCGGTAATTATTATCTCACCGGCTTTTAAACCCGACTCGACGATATAATCCCGACCATTATTCACTTTGGCGACGCTTATCAATGTCTGGCGTGCCTTTCCGCCGTCGGAGCGGAAGGCGTATATTTTATCCTGTATTTCGAAAGTCGCACTTTGAGGGATTATGAGTGCATTTTCGAACGTGGATGGAATTATAACGTTGCCCGAACCCCCGCTGCGCAAAAGTCCCCCCGGATTGGGGAAACCGGCCCTGACCGAAACGGCCCCCGTCGATGGATCGATTATCCCGCTAATGGTTTCTATACGGCCTTTGACGGGGTAGACCGAGCCGTCGGAGAGCCTCAGGGTGATATCCGGCATATGCTCCAGAGCGGCAGAAGTGCTGCCGTATCGGCGGATCAGGCCGAGCAGCTGGCTCTCGGGCATAGAGAAGTATACGTGCATGGCGGAATTGTCCGATACCGTTGTAAGAGGCTTCGGCATGGAAGGGCCGACAAGGGTGCCCTCACGGTAGGGAAGAGTTCCCACGATCCCGTCAGCAGGGCTTTTCACCAGCGTGTAAGAGAGATTGTTACGGGCGTCTACTTCCTGGGCCTCGGCCTGTGCCAACTGGGCCTGGGCTGTCAGCATGTTGTTTTCGGCGGTCGACAGGTCAAACTGCGAGACCACATTGTTGGAGAATAATTCCAGCTTACTCTGGTAATTCAGCCGGGCGGTCGCAACCTGGGCCTTTGCAGCTTCGACATTGGCCCGGGCGGTATTCAAGGCCGCCTGATGCTGTACTTGTTCCAGCATAAAAAGGGTTTGCCCTTTCCGCACAACTTCCCCTTCGCGGATGCATACCCGTTCGATAAAACCCGTGATCTTCGGGAAAATTTCGATATCCTGCTGTCCGGCAATATTTGCCGGATAAGCCGTTTCGAGTTCTATATCACTGATTCCTACCTCCATTACGGCATAATTTCCGGTATGGGCTACCGGTTGCTGCCGGGTGCAGCCAGCGGTAATAAAAAGACAGATGGTGAAGAATGTTACTGCTAAATTAGGGTGCGTCATAATTTTCCTCATTTATTTAGATGGATCTTGGAAATTCCCGGCTTACGGCCTTATATTCTTCTTTACGTTTCGGTAATCGGGAATTGGGGAATTCGGGTGCAAAATTACCTCGACTTCACACCGTATTCATTTTCAGAAATACGTTTTGATTGTTCTTTTTCGGAAAGATGGTTTGCATATCCCGGCCATACCCCTACTTTTGAGGTATTAAATCGGAACTCGGATAATACTTATGGTAATACGTAAAGAAGCCCTGGAGTTATTGGCCGACCCTTTTACTATGGGTGAAACAGGGTTGAAATTCCTCGATAAAAGGCCGTGCAAAATACCCGGAAGCCTTTTGCTCGTTTGCGACAGGGGGAATGCAGATCTCGGTATCGATATTCTCCAATATACCATAAGTCCCGGTTCTGCAGTGATGCTGTTGCCTGGGTCTATACTATCGCTTCACAGGACGTCATCCGATTTCCGGTCCCGTTACTTCTATATGTCCGAGGCCGTATTCAAGGAAGCCACCTTTAAATTGGAGAGCGATTTTTTCCGTTTTATGAAGAATAACCCTGTAATAAGGCTCGATGGCGATGGAAGCGATTTTGTCGAAAAATGGATATCCCTTGTCGGCCATATAATTGACCGGGATCAACACCGGTTCCGGGAACCTATGGTCAGCAACATGTTGCAATGCCTATTTTGTGAATATAACGACAAGATGAAAAGGTTTTTCGAAAACATCAGTACCAAAACCAACCGCCAGGAAGAATTATTCCATGAATTTATGCGGTTGGTAAAAAAATATTGCCGGGAGTACAGACAGGTCGAATACTATGCCGACCGTCTTTTTATAACACCCCGCTATCTTTCGTTTATCTGTAAACAAAGCGCCAATAACCTGCCTCCGAAAAAGATCATCGACTTGCAGGCCATTCTCGAAATTAAAATAATGCTTGAAACCACTAACGAACCTGTGCAGAAGATTGCCGATATGATGAACTTCCCCGACCAGTCCTATTTCGGCCGCTTCTTCAAACGTTATACCGGGCAATCTCCGCTTTCCTACCGTTTACACCGCAAAGAGGGTAGCCCATCCGCTTAAATTAAGCGGGGGCCAATGAATTTATTTCCCGGCTTATGCCGCTGTAATGCCGGAAGATTATGCAAAATGTGAACCCTCAAAAGAGTGACATAAGTATATTTTAATATATTCCGAATTCAGCACATAGATTCATATATTTCCAAATGAGATTTAACTACATCTTCGATGGAAAAATATTTTTCGGCATGCTGACGGCTCTTCCTGCCGAAAAGCTCTCTTTTGGCTTGGTCTTCTATTAATTCCTTAATCCTCAGGGATAAAAGTTCCGTATCGCGGACAGGCACCATATACCCATTAACTCCTTCAACCACACATTCTTTGCATCCGGGTGCATCTGTGGTTACAATCGGTCGGCCCACAGCACAAGCCTCGATTAGAAATTTAGGGAGCCCCTCACGGTAAGATGGCAATACCACAATATCAGACTCTTTCAGGAAATCATAAATGTTATCGATATATCCGATCCATTTTATATATGGTTCGTCCAGCATTTCCAGTATATCTTCCTCCTTAATACCTGCCGGGTTTATCATGTCGCAGTTACCAGCGATAATAAACTCCGCCTTATTCGCTACATCTTCTTTGATTGCTTTTGCAGCTCGTATAAATTCGATAATACCTTTATCATACAGCAACCTCCCGGCAAAAACGACCCGGATTTTATTTTTTTCGACTTCCTTGGTATAACCGAATTTCCCCAAATCTATTCCGGAGCCTCTTATCAAAAACGCTTCCGATTTAAAACCAAGCGATCTGAATTCCCTGATATCGTCTTCATTCTGAAAAATAAATCGATTATGCCTGTTTTTCAGCCCAAAAATGAACGCCAACCTTACCAATTTTTGCTTAAAATTTTTCTTGTCTCCCGTAAATCCGTATCCAAAACCGCTTATGGCATTGACTACCTTTTTCTTCCTGGCAAACCTGGCAGCCACTGACCCTAAAACACTTGCTTTTATCGTCACATGATGTATTACAGGATCCGCGGAACGGCGGTATATATTGCGGAGCTTGAACACACATTTCAGTTCATGGAATATATTTGTTCCCGACCTCTCGAACGGAACATCGATAAAATTCAGACCGTACGATTCTATCTCCCTGCGGAAACCGGTATCTCTCGATACGATAGTCACACGGTATTTATTCATTGCTGCCAAAGCTATGGGAAGCCTATGAGACAAAAGGAATTTGTCTACATTTACGACTATAAAAAGGTCCTTCATTTGCTGTAATTGGTTACATAATCTGCGAAGTCCACAAAAAGAGAATGGCGTTTATTATCCAAATTATCCCCCGCGTATTTTTGGCTTGCTTCAAAATTCCGGGTAGCCATCTTCTTTAGTTGATCTTTATCTCCGGCCACAAGTTTTATTTGCCGGGCTAATTCTTTATAGTCCCCCGGATTATGTGTATATTTTGGATCGATTAATTCCGGTATCCCACCCACCTTGCTTGCCAATATAGGACAACCGCGGGACATAGCCTCGACAACTACCCGTGGGAGACCTTCGGCACTGGAGGGGTGAATATAAATATCGATATTGTCAAGAAAATCGAATATTTCTTCTCCCGGTTTTAAGGTATACAAAAGTCTGTATTTATCCACCAGGTCGAGTTCATTCGCCAGATTCTTTATCCAGGTTCCCTCTTTTCCACCCACGAATAGAGCTTCGATGTCCATATCGTCCCTAAGTAGTCCGATCGCTTTTAACAATACATCCTGGCCTTTATACCTAACATCTATAGAACCTATAAGACCGACTGTGATTTTACCGGTTTTCTGTTCTATCTTGTCAAGTCTGGAACTCAAAATTCTCGAGTCTTTAATTTCGGGAATTACAACATCCGAGACAATCTCATACCTGCCGCCTTTAACAGGATACCTTCTATAGAGAAAATCAGCGACATATAGGGCAAAAGGCGCATTTTTCATTGCCCGCTTCATATTTCGGGCCGATATTGCAGACCAAATCTTTCCAGCTAAAGACCCATAATTCCACAAAGTGTCGGCGGGACATCCGACCCCTTCCAGAAGATAGGGAATATTCATCTCCCGGCATAGATCGACAGCAATATACCCAAACTCGCTTGGTAGCCGAATGACCGCGGTATCACACTTTTGCAGCACACTGCGTATTTTTCTCCTGATCGGCTTTCGCTTTAGTATATAATCTTTGGGGGATGTAATATTATCGATTAAATTGAAATGAACATTCGGTGCGGAAGAAAGTGTAAGATTTCCCGGGCGCTCTTTATGTTTACGACCGACCACCTCCAAACTTTGGCTCCATGTGAGATATCTCTCCCATACACTAGAGGGTAATCCTCCCATACTATAATGCCGACCGTTTTCATGAAAAAAGAGGTGATCGTGAATAAAGGCTGTCTTCATATTCCTTTAATTTTTTTTGCAGGAATCCCTGCATATACACTGTTGCTATCTATATCTCTATTGACCACGGCTCCGGAAGCGATAACCGACCGGGAATTTATGGTAACACCCGCTATAATTCTGCATGCACATCCTATCCATACATCGTCACAAATAACGGTGCGACCAAGTACTATCGGGTTATATTTTATGGGCAGGGATATGTCGTCCCAGGTATGCGTCGAGGAGAGAATAGTCGAATGATGGGCTATGGAAACATTATTCCCAATAATTATCCCTCCGGCCGCATCGATATAACATCCCGTATTTATGCTCACATTATCTCCGATATCTAAATTCTGCCAGTTAAGAATTCGTACCCCGTCCGCTATCTTAACGTTTCTTCCACATCGGGCAATCATACTTTTTAAAATTATGTATCGCATTCCTACAAATAAAAGCTGGGAATGAGTCAATGTAACATTCCAAATATACACAAATCTCGGTATAATTTTAAATATTGTTACTCCAATCAACAAAAGCCAGCGAAAATTCTTAAATATAATTCTTCCGGACATGACCTTATATATTATCAAAGAAGTTGTGGTACGAGATAGTATGGTCGAGCAGAGTAGCTACAGAATCCTGCTGG
>JAJBVJ010000201.1:6359-6857 GCA_020859875.1 Rikenellaceae bacterium | reverse complement strand
CCGCTGAAAAATTCGAACGAGCCCCCCCCCATAATGGGCTCGAAAAAAGCATCGTGTTTTTCAGCGGTAGAGTCGTGTAGCGGCTGAAACCAGTGGGTATAATGGGTAGCCCCGCGCTCCATTGCCCAGTTCTTCATACCGCTGGCTACCTGGTTGGCTATTTTACGGTCGATCCGCTTGCCCGAATCGATGGAGGCTATTACACTTTCGTAAACATCCCGTGGTAGGTATTGCCGCATCTGCTCCTTACTGAAAACGTCTATTCCGAAATAATCTGAAATTTTTCCGGGAGGAATATGGGGGTCGATGTCGGATAAATCGTTAATCGATTCGAGCGCCGTAAATCTTTGTGATGCCATGGTTTTTATCGGTTAATTTGCGGCAAAGATACTAAATTCAAGAAACCCCCTTGGAAAAATTAGGGGGTGTCGTCAAAAAAGACGACAACAGATGGATAGATCAATCGAAGGATTGCATTCCCGAACGGGCTATGTTCAT
>JAJBVJ010000201.1:0-6349 GCA_020859875.1 Rikenellaceae bacterium | reverse complement strand
ATGTTCATTAGCTTGAGGTAGTCATATGGCTAGAGGTCCATAAAGAAATAATGAATCGGGTCGATCCGCATTCCGTGATGCCTCACCTCGTAATGGAGGTGCGGGGCCAGCGAAAGCCCGGTATTACCCGAAAGTGCGATTATATCTCCCCGGCGCACCTGGTCGCCTTTTTTGACATAAAGCTGGCCGAGGTGGTTGTATTGGGTTTCATAGCCGTTGCCATGCGATATTATGACGGTAATCCCGGAGGTGGTCGCTTTTGCCGATACGTCTTTTACCTTTCCGTCGGCGGTTGCGAAAACGCGCGATCCCTCCGGAACGGTATAATCCACGCCCATATGGGGTGTGAGGGTCTTATAGAATGGGTGGATTCTCAGTCCGAAAGAGGCGGTGAGAAGTGTAAGGTCTTTATTTATAACGGGCTGAATCGATGGAATACTATTTACCTTGTCCCCAGCCGCACCAAGCTTGTTTTCCATATCCGTATAGGTGGATTCGAGTTCGGCGATCCTCCTTTCGAGGGCAGCCGTGCGGCTCGAAAGTTCCGTATTGAGTTCGTTATTAGATTTGGAAAGAAGCCTCTCGTAAGTCGTCCACCTCTCCTGTTGTGCATGGCTGTCGAAATCGTAAGGGTCGGCCTCGAAAAGGATCCGGAACACATTTTTATCACGATCCACAACATTTAAAAGAACGGTCTCGAGGCTGTCGTAGCGTGCATCCAGCCGCTCGTATTCCCTGCGCAGGGAGGAGGTGGAACTTTTCATACGATACTCCAGAGGGGTGTCGAAGAAAAAAGAAAACCCGATATAGAAAAGCACGGCCATCCCGATCCACCCCAGCAGATGGATTACGAGCCTGGCCGCTTTTCGGCGGAACCTTTTACGGGGTTCTTCCCACGGAGCGATCCGGGTCTCCTTTTTTACTCTTTTTCTTATTGCCATGCTTGCTACTCGTCCGTTTCGTAGGTGGTGGCTTTGGCCCTTTCGATTATCTTCTGGAACTCGGCCTCATCCATATCCCTTCGGAAATAGTTTATGGGATTTACATGCTGGTTCATATATATCACCTCATAATGGAGGTGGGGACCTGTGGAGCGGCCGGTACTTCCCACTTCACCGATCACTTCGCCGCGTTTTATATGCTGTCCGGGTATTACATAGATCTTATTGAGATGGGCATATCTTGTCTTATATCCGAATCCGTGGTTAATAAGTACCTGCAGTCCGTAGCCGGTGCCCCTGTCGGGGTCTTGCAGGACGACCCCGTCCCCTGTAGCATATACCGGGACTCCGCGGTCGGCGCCCAGGTCGATACCGGTATGCATCTGGAACCTGCCGAGGGTAGGGTGGTTGCGCCCGCCGAACGCTCCGATATCTCCCTTGAGTTTGCTCTTGTCGATAGGCCATATAGCGGGAATGGACGAAGACATCTTCTCTTTGTCGAGCGAGAGGTATTGGAGCTCGTCCATCGATCTGGATTCGAGATAAACCAACCTTGCAAGATCGTCCAGGCCGACCCATGTCGAACGGATAAGGCCGCCGTGTGCGGCATCGTCCCACATGGCATACCTCCAATCGGGGTAGGGGTCGTAAATGCCGTCCACCTCGAGAGTATCCGCTGCAAAAAGCATACGGTAGACCGTATGGTCGCGGTGCTTTATTTCAGAAATTTTATCGGTAGCGGCCTCTATCTTTTCATTAAGAATCGAATATTTTACCAGAAGCTCGTTATTATCGCGATTAATGGCGACCATTTTCGGGGTATAGAAGAAATATGAAAAGAGAAAATTTACGACCGAAGCCAGTATAAATGCAATCAGAAGCTTACGGAGAAACCGGTAGAACCGTAACCGGAAAGGGGTTACGATCACCTCGTAGGTAAGTGTTCGGGGATTGAATTTATACTTTTTTTGAGGCATCCGGTATTTTTATGATTGGGCCGACGGGCAAAATTAGACCAAATTGATTAATTTTACAAGTCGTTTCGATGGATTGTGTCAGCTAAAATATTTATTATCAATTATTTCCGGCCAACCTTGGCAGGAGGAAGACAAATCGTTGGCAGACGACCTTTATAAAACGGACATTAACCAGCCTATATTATGGCCAAAATCGATTTGAACGATTCCAACCAGATACGAAACACTTTCCTCGAATTCTTCCGCTCTAAAGGGCATACCATAGTGCCTTCGGCGCCGATGGTGGTCAGGGACGACCCCACGCTAATGTTCACAAATGCGGGTATGAACCAGTTTAAAGACCTCTTTTTAGGAAATGCGCCGGTGAAATATCCCAGGATTGCCGACGCTCAAAAATGCCTCCGGGTCTCGGGGAAACATAACGACCTCGAAGAGGTCGGGCACGACACTTACCACCACACGATGTTCGAGATGCTCGGGAACTGGTCTTTCGGCGATTATTTCAAGAAAGAGGCCATAGAATGGGCGTGGGAGTTGCTGGTGGAGGTTCTCCGGCTTCCGGAGGGACAAATATACGCTACTGTTTTCGAGGGCTCGGAGGCAGATGGTGTCGGGCGCGACCAGGAGGCCTATAATTTTTGGAGGCGCTTCCTGCCCGAAGAAAGGATACTTCTCGGGAACAAAAAAGATAATTTTTGGGAGATGGGCGATACGGGCCCCTGCGGTCCATGCAGCGAAATCCATTTCGACCTGCGGAGCGAGAAGGAGCGCAGTGCAGTTCCCGGCCGCGAACTTGTAAATACGGGCCATCCGCATGTGATCGAGATATGGAACCTGGTCTTCATGCAGTACAACCGGAAAGCAGACGGCCGGCTCGAACCGCTGCCTGCCAACCATGTGGATACCGGCATGGGATTCGAAAGGCTCTGCATGGTGCTTCAGGGCAAGCAGAGCAGTTACGATACCGACCTTTTTACCCCCCTGCTGGCAAAATTGGGAGAATTGAGCGGCCTGCGATACGGGCACGACGAGAAGGTCGACATAGCCATGAGGGTTGTAACCGACCATCTGCGGGCAATCGCATTTTCGATCGCCGACGGCCAGCTGCCATCGAACGTAAAAGCGGGGTACGTGATCCGCAGAATACTCCGCCGCGCCGTACGCTACGGATATACCTACCTCGGTTTTACCGAACCGTTCATTTGCAGACTGGTGGGCACTCTGGCGAATAAAATGGGTGGCCAGTATCCCGAGTTGGTAAAACAGAAGGAGTTGATTCAGAAGGTTATCCGCGAAGAGGAGACATCGTTCCTCCATACCCTCGACCAGGGGATAAACCTCCTTACTCAGATAGTTGCACGGCTCAAAGCCGAAAATAAAGACACCGTTTCGGGCCTCGACGCATTCACGCTCTACGACACATACGGATTTCCTTTCGATTTGACGGAGCTTATCGCCCGCGAACACTCGATGAAGGTGGACAACGAGGCTTTCGACATTGAACTAGGCCGACAAAAAGACCGCTCGCGCAATGCCGCAGTGGTGGAAACAGGCGACTGGACGGAAGTGAATCCCGGGAGCGAATCGGTATTCAATGGGTACGACACCCTGGAAGACGATATTCGCATCCTACGGTACCGCCGGGTGCAGGCAAAAGGTAAAACCTTTTACCAGCTCGTCTTCGACCGCACCCCATTTTACGGTAACTCCGGGGGACAAGTCGGAGACAAGGGATATATCGAAGGAGGAGGCGAGAGAACCGCGATCCGCGATACACAAAAGGAGAACAATCTTACCGTCCACATTGCTGATTCTCTTCCCGCCGACCCGGCGGGAGTTTTCCATGCGGTGGTAGACGGCGTCCACCGCAGGGATGTCCAGTCGAACCATACGGCTACGCACTTGATGCACGAAGCTCTGCGCGAAGTGCTCGGAGGGCACGTCGAGCAGAAGGGTTCTCTGGTTACGGCCGATTACCTGCGTTTCGACTTCTCGCATTTCAAGAAGGTTACGGATGAGGAGATCATCCGGGTGGAACGGCTTGTAAACGAGCGAATCCGCATGAACTATCCCCTGGAAGAAGACAGGGAATGCGAGATAGATAAAGCCCGCGACATGGGAGCAATGATGCTCTTCGGTGAAAAATATGGAGAGAAAGTAAGGGTGGTTCGCTTCGGTGGCTCCGTGGAGCTCTGCGGGGGGACCCATGCCCCGGCGACGGGGAATTTAGGGCTGTTCAAAATAATTTCCGAAAGTGCAATTTCGGCCGGCATCCGCAGGATCGAAGCAGTAACGGGAAGCCATGCCGAAAAATATGTGGAGCAGCTCCAAAATACTCTCAAGGAGGTTCAGGGGTTTGTAAACAACCCCTCGGTGCTGCATGCCGTCAAAAAGATCTTCGACGAGAACGAGGATATGCGCCGGCAGATGGAAGCCTTCAAAAAGGAAAAGACTCAGCAGATAATCGAGAAGGTCTCAAAAGAGATAAAAGAGACAGACGGTTACATAATTTTCGCCCGCAGAATGGAAATCGCAACGGAAATGGCACGAGATGTCGCTTTTGGGTTAAGGCAGAGGATCAGTAACATAGCTCTGGTCATTGGGAGCCTCTCGGCTGGAAAACCAACTCTTAGCATAATGATCGGCGACGATGTGGTTTCTCAGGGAGTCGACGCCTCCCGGATCGTTAGGGAAGCCGCAAAAGAGATACAGGGGGGAGGCGGAGGCCAACCCTTCTTCGCCACGGCCGGAGGAAAAAATCCCGACGGGCTCGATGCCGCTATCCGGAAGGCCGAGGCCCTTATAAGAGAAAAACTCGGCATTCCGGTGCAATAACTAAAAGCAGGTTTAATTCATCAACGCATTTTGAGAATATGGAGAGAAAAAAAGTTTTATTGATGATCCTGGACGGGTGGGGCATAGGCGACCGATCCGAGGGCGATGTCGTTTACAGTGCGAATCCCGAATATATAAACGGGCTTGCGGAAAAGTACCCCACTGCCCGGCTGCTTACCAGCGGGGAAAACGTGGGGCTTCCCGACGGACAGATGGGAAACTCAGAGGTGGGGCACCTCAATATCGGGGCCGGCCGTGTGGTCTACCAGGATCTGGTTAAGATAAACAAGGCCTGTGCCGACGGTAGCATAATGGAAAATCCCGAGATACGGGCGGCTTTCACATACGCTAAGGATAGCGGAAAGAAGGTTCATTTTATGGGGCTTGTCTCGGACGGGGGCGTTCACAGTACGCTGGAACATCTGCTCACACTGTGCGACATTTCGAAAGAGTACGGTATAGACAATACCTTTATCCATTGCTTTATGGACGGACGGGATACCGACCCCAGAAGCGGTAAGGGTTTTATCGAGCAGCTGGAAAGCCACTTGAAGGGCTCGGCCGGGAAAATAGCTTCGATCGTCGGGCGCTACTACGCAATGGATCGGGACAAGAGATGGGAGCGGGTAAAAGTTGCTTATGACATGCTTGTCGATGGAGTCGGGGAAAAAGCCACCGATATGACGGCAGCCGTACAGACATCCTATGACCAGGGGATTACCGACGAATTTATCAAGCCTATCGTGGCCATAGACGGCCAGGGAAACCCGGTCGGTACGATAGCCGAAGGCGATATGGTGATCTTTTTCAATTACCGTAACGACAGGGCCAAAGAACTCACCGCCGTCCTTACCCAGGAAGATATGCCGCAAGAGGGAATGCATACTATTCCACTATATTACTGTACAATGACCCCATACGATGCGAAATTCGAAGGGCTCCATATCCTTTTCGATAAGGATAATGTTCAGAATACTATCGGGGAGTATGTAGCTTCGCAGGGCCTTAGCCAGCTCCGAATTGCGGAGACGGAAAAATATGCGCACGTTACTTTCTTTCTTAACGGCGGCCGGGAAGATACCTTCGAAGGCGAAGAGCGGATATTGGTAGCCTCACCGAAAGTGGCCACATACGACCTGCAGCCGGAAATGAGCGCGTATGAAGTTAAGGACAGGCTGGTGGAGGCACTCGGCACCCGGAGATTCGACTTTATAACCCTTAACTTTGCAAACGGCGACATGGTGGGACATACGGGCGTCTACGATGCCATATACAAAGCCGTTAAAGCGGTCGACGAATGTGTGCAGGCGGTGGTCGAAACGGCTGTCGAGAACGGTTACGAGGTGGTAGTCATAGCCGACCACGGCAATGCCGACAATGCGGTCAACCCCGACGGCACACCCAATACCGCCCACTCCCTTAACCCTGTGCCGATTATCGTGGTATCCGACAGGGTTAAATCCGTTAATGACGGGGTATTGGCCGATGTGGCACCTACGGTACTACGGCTTATGGGTCTCGAAAAACCCGAGGAAATGACGGGCAACGTACTGGTGGATTTATAAGGTTATTTTATATAAATAATAATTCCGGCCC
>JAJBVJ010000054.1 GCA_020859875.1 Rikenellaceae bacterium | reverse complement strand
TAGAGCATCTGACTACGGATCAGAAGGTTACAGGTTTGAGTCCTGTCGGAATCACAAAGGAAGGAGGTCTGAAGACCTCCTTCCTTGTTTCCAGAACATCATCTTGTATCATACGTAGGAAAACGGTGTCTACATCTCCTAAATGGTATACCCACCCGATATTTCCACTTTCCAATGTCACCCCTATCGACATAAAAATTACGGCGCCGCAGTGCGGCGCCGTAATTTTTACAATCGATCTCCCCTTTACGGCCTGTCCTGCAGGGCCGTGCCGAACTGCGAAGGGGCGGGGCCCATTTGGAATTCGAGTTTGCCACCGCGGACGATGTCCGGGTAATCTATATATGATTTGGTATAATCCTTACCGTCGAGTTTTATCGACTGGATATAGATATTCTGCGCACTGTTATCGTGGGCGATGATTTCGAATACCTTACCATTGCCTACGTTTATCTGCGCCCTGTCGAACAGCGGACTTCCGAAAATATATCGCCCGCCGGCCGGTTCGACCTGGTAGAACCCGAGCGAGGAGAGTATATACCACGAAGACATCTGCCCTACGTCTTCGTTGCCGCTAAGGCCGGCCGGTTGGTCGTGGTAGAGTTCGGTCAACACTTTTCGCACCAACGGAGCCGTTTTCCAGGGTTGTCCGACGTAGGCATACATATAGAGTACCTGATGACTGGGTTCGTTGCCGTGGGCATACTGCCCGATAAGGCCGGAAATATCCGGTGAAGCCTCGGCCCCGAGATCGCCCTGCACGACGAACAAAGAATCGAGTTTCTCCACGAATTTCTCTTCGCTGCCGAATAGTTCGACCAGCCCCGGAACATCGTGCGGAACCAGCCAGGTATACTGCCATGCATTGCCTTCGGTATAATCGTCGATGCGGTGCGAAGAATGAAAAGGGTTGAACGGTTCGCGGAACTGGCCCGTGGAAGACACCCCGCGCATAAAACCGGTATTCTTATCGAAGTAATGCCTGTAAGATTTACTCCGCTCGTTGAAATATTCATAAGTATCGTCGTCCCCGGCTTTAAGCGCGACCTGTGCCAGCGACCAGTCGGCAAGCGCATATTCCAGTCCTTTTGCCACCGTCTCGTGGTCGGGGTCGAGGTCGAACGGTATATACCCGTATTGCTTCAACAGTCCGAGTCCCCGCTCATCCAGAAGGGCCGATGTGGTCATAGCTTCGAGAGCCCGGTCGACCGGGATGTCGAAACCCTTGAGGATCATGTCCGCCAGCACCGGTATACCCGGGTTACCGACCATACAGTCGGTTTCATTACCTACCAGATGCCAAACGGGAAGTTTACCCTGTTGCTCGAAAATATGCAGGAATGTGCGGGAAATATCGTGGATGAGTTCCGGATGGATGATAGTCATAAGAGGCTGCGCCGCCCGGTATGTGTCCCACAGGGAAAATGTTGTATAATTTACGAACGAGTCGTCCTCGTATATCTTGGCATCGGAACCGCTGTACTGGCCGTTCAGGTCGTGGAAGATGGATGGAGCGATCATCGAATGGTACATCGCCGTATAAAAAACCCTCTTGTCCACCTCGCTCGCACCTTCGACTTTAATCTTGGATAGCTGGTGGTTCCATGCCGCCAGGGCATCGCCCGCCACTCTGTCGAAATCCCATTCGGCGATCTCCGCCGCAAGGTTCGCCTTGGCATTATCGATGCTGACCGGAGAAAGACCCACCCGGATATATATTTGCTCGTCCTCCTCCGTATCGAAAAGGGCCTGTCCGTATGTATTGCGGGCTGTAAGTGACGTTCCCGGTTTGGCCGCAAGGCCGTCCGAGACCGTAAAATTCTTCATCGGTTTGGAGAATTCCGCCGTAAAGTATATTTTCTGATCTTTGGCCCATCCCGTCGAATATCGGTAGCCCGAGACCCGGGTATCGCTCTCCTGTACAATATAGCCTTCTGTGGGTTCATCCCAGCCGATGCCGTGCGAGAGGTCGATCACCACCTTCGCTTCGGACGATGCGGGGAAGGTATATTTGTGGAACCCGGCCCTTTTGGTGGCTGTAAGTTCAACGTCGATCCCGTAACGATCCAGGTGTACTTTGTAATATCCGGGGCGGAAGTCTTCGCTCTCATGGCTGAAGAAGGAATAAAGGCCCGACTCGGGATCGGGCAACTGTCCGGTAGTGGTCTTTACATCACCGATCACCGGCATGAAGGAAATATCCCCCAGGTCACCGATGCCGGTTCCGCTCAGGTGCATATGGCCGAAGCCCACGATAGTGGAATCGCTGAAGTGGTACCCGGAACACCAGTCCCACCCCTGAGTGATCTGCGACGGGCCGAGCTGGACAAGCCCGAAGGGAACGTTAGCGCCCATAAAGACATGTCCGTGGTCACCCGTTCCGATATACTGGTCCACATACTGGGTGTAATCTATTTGAGGCTGAGCTGCTTCCGCACCGCCTCCGCACGATACGGCCGCCAGAGCAAAGACCGCGGCCGGGGAAAGGTTTTTACAAAGATTTCTGAACATCGGATAATTATGGTTAGTTTTATAAATGGACAAACTTTGTTAAAGATAGCCATTTAAGCGGAGATTTCCGCCCTATTATCACGGTTTTTTTTACCAAAGATTCTCAAATGCCCGGTGCCCGGCGATGACTCCGAACCCCCCAGATACGGAAAAAGCGGCCTTCCCGTTGTACGGGAAGGCCGCTGCTGATGAAAACCTGGTATTTAACTTAGCATTGTGGCCTGCTGGTATCGCCCGTTATGAACTCGCTTCCTTCCTGTTCGTCTTCGATCAGGTCTGATGTGGGAGCCTTGTCGTCGGCTTTATCGTAATCGTAAGGTTCGTTGAAATAGACCGTTTCACTGTATATTACGGTAGCGTCGGCCAGATCGTCCGACGAAAGGATGTCGTCCGTACTTCCGCACCCGCAATCGGAACTGTCCATACCGCTGTCGGAAATGTTGCTGTCCGAATAATCCTTATTGGAAAAGTCGCTGCCGGAGTAATCCTTCCCCGACGATTGCGGGTCGTAACTTTCCGTCACCTTATTTGTAGGATCGAAATTTCTGTCGGTTTCCGGGTTGTAGGTGTCGGTCACCTTATTGGTTTTGTCCTCTTTCCAATCTTTCTTGTCGGATGACATGCCCGAGTTGCATTTGTAATCGCCCATAGGTATTCTGTTGTTAAAATGGTTAATATTATTGTTGAACTAATATCATAAATAACACTAATCACGCCAAAAGTCGGGTTTATGCAAATTTTATCCCCGCTGCAAGCCGGATTCGGGCCGGGAAATATTCCCGGCCCGCTTCGGGGCGGTATCGTGCGGCCCTGCGGCTCCAAAAGTTTGCCGGCGCCTTTTCGGCCCGTTCGATGGGAAATTATGCCGGTTCGCTGATAATCGTTTCTCAGAAAAAAAATTATTCCTAACTATGCCGTGGGAAACGACAGTAAGAGTTTTATGATGAGAATACTCGCGGCGTTGGCTGTTCTGACATTAACCGGAAAAGTTTATGCTGCAGCCCAGCCCGGAAATTTTCCCCGACCGAAAGATGCCGAGGAGATTGCCAAAGAGAAGACCGATATGGTCGCCGGAGAGTTGGGGCTCGATGAAAAACAGTATTCCAAGGTATATAAGCTCTACATCGCCCAGGCACGGGAGATGACAGGCAGCATAAAATCCGCGGGTTTTCCCGAAGGAATGCCGGCAGGTCGGCAACCAATGCGGGGAGGGCCTACAGCAGTAGGCAGGAGCGGACCAAGAGGTGGAATGAGCCCGGGAGGTGGAATGAGGAGCCGGAGCGGCCCGGATGGAATATCAGGCCATGAAAACGGAATTATGCCGCCGGAAAATATGAAGGCACCGGGCATATATGAAGAGCCCGAAAAGAAGATCCGCAAGCGGGAAAAAAAGATGAAAAAGATTCTTACCGCAGAGCAATATACAGGGTGGATCGAGTTGGAGAATGAAATGAGGTACAGGACATTACGCGATGCGTTTATGAATCCGGAACCGTAAAAGTGAAAGAAGTTCTAAACCAGATATTTCTTAAGTTAACCATAGGCAGTGAGAACTGCATGGGTTTTTTCGTAAAGGGTTAAGTTGAATGAGAGCAGGCCGGATTCCCGGCCTGCTTGATTTTATGCCGGTCGGTAATATGTAGAAAATTCTGCAAACTTTATTATTTTTACATTTACGCAAACCTTGAGACATACGAACGCACTTAATCTAAACTAAAAAATGAAGAACCACGGAAAGATCGCCTGCTGGGCGGTGGTGCTCATGGCGATTGCCGTATCGTGCCGGGAAAAACCCGAAGAGTTTTTCCGCACCGTAGAGAACGGGGACGGCCCCACACTCGGCTACAGTCCGGTTTCAGGGGTTGCGATAATCGAACGGGACGGCTACTGTTTCAAAGACCTCGACCGTAACGGAGAGCTCGACCCCTATGAAGACTGGAGGCTCGATGCCCGCGAAAGGGCGGCAGACCTCGCCTCCCGCCTTTCGATCGAGCAGATCGCCGGACTTATGCTCTGCAGTCCATACCAACTCATCCCCGATACTCAGGGCCACTATAACGAAAAACCTTACCAAGAGAGCGGGACACATTCATGGGAGGTTTCAGACCGGCAGAAAAGCTATATTCAGGAAAAACATATCCGCCACCTGCTTATAAAGGGTGTTCCTTCCGTAGGGGAGGCGGCCCTTTGGAACAACCGCCTGCAATCCTTCGCCGAGGCGGCCCCCTACGGGATTCCCGTTACTTGCGCAGCGAATCCGTACCACTCGGATATGCCCTTTTTGCAGGACTTTCCGCAGGAACTCGCCCTTGCCGCTACTTTCGATCCCCGGTTCGCGGGCCGGGCAGGCAAAGAGATTTCGGATATTTACAGGGCTATGGGAATATTCACGGTCTTCTCCCCCAGTGCCGACCTGGGAACCGACCCCCGCTGGAAGGGAATAATCCGCACCTTCGGGGAGAGCCCGCAGCTATCGGCCGAGATGGCTAAAGCATACATTGAAGGGCTACAGTCGGATAAGTCCGCGGATCCGGGCGGCGGAAATTTCGCGGTCAACTCTTTCGTTGGCCATTGGCCCGGGGCCGGTACGGGCGAAGGCGGACGTGATGCGGCATATGCCTTCGGGAAGTTCGGGGTCTACCCGGGCGATAATTTTCAGATGCACCTGCTCCCCTTTGCCGGGGTTCTGGGCCCGGACAGTACAGCGGGCGGATCGTCTGCCGCCGCCGGTATTATCCCGTCATATGCGATTCAATACGCTCAATCCCCGGACAGCACCGATACGGGCAGTGCCTACAGCCAATATATGATAAACGGCCTGCTGCGGGGAGAATACGGATTCGACGGTGTGGTTTGCACCATGTGGGGCGTAACACATCCAGAAGGGGTGACCCTCGATATTTATGCCGGAAAGCCGTGGGGAGCGGAACAATTGACCCCGGCGGAAAGGCATTACCGCCTTATTATGGCCGGGGTCGATCAATTTGCGGGGAACGACGACCTCGGCCCCTTGCTGGAAGCATACCGAATGGGCGTAGAACTGCATGGGGACAGCGTCATGAGGGAGCGGTTCGACCAGTCTGCCGTGAGAATATTAAAAAATATGTTCAGGGTCGGCCTCTTCGAAAATCCATATACCGACCCCTACGCCGATACGGAGATGATAGAGGACGGTCTGGCAGATTTCCGCCACCAAACCGCCCTGCGCTCCATGGTTCTTTTGAAGAACCGGGAAAATGTCCTGCCCGTCACGGAGAGGGAAAAGGTCTACATTCCTAAAAGTTATTACCCCTCCCGAAAAGGTTGGGGCGGGCGCGGCGGAACGCAGGAACACTGGGACTACCCGGTCGATCCAGACCTTGTGGATCTCTATTTCGAATTTACGGAAGAGGCCGAAGGGGCCGATTTCGCCGTGGTTTTTATCGACAGCCCCGGAAGCGGCGACAAGCTCTCCGGATACGACATAAACGACCGTACGGCAGGCGGTAACGGTTACGTTCCCATTTCACTTCAATACCGCCCCTATACGGCAGATTCCGCCCGGATGCACAGCATCGCGGCCGGCGATCCGGTGATAGACTCTATCATCACCGACCGCTCTTACTGGGAAAAAACGGTCTCGACCTCTAATGAAAAGGAGCTCGAGATAGTTATCGACACCAAATGGAAGATGCAGGGGAAACCGGTAGTAGTGGTGGTGAACCTTACCAGACCTATGGTCTTCGGCGAACTGGAGCCAAAGGCAGATGCTATTATAGCCCGCCTGGGCACGAGTCCCCAAGCGGTATTCGAAATAATTTCGGGACGAAGCGAGCCCTCGGGACTGCTCCCGGTGCAGATGCCGCGCGATATGATCACCGTAGAACTTCAGCAGGAGGATGTCCCGTTCGATATGGAATGCTACACAGACTCGCAAGGCAACATTTATGACTTTGCGTTCGGGCTGGACTGGAAAGGGGCGATCCGCGACAGCCGGACGGAGAGGTACGCCCGCACCATACCCCAGCTCGACTGAGGATCGGCATGCCGTCACGATCCGAGTATCGGCGGCAAGCCGCCGATACTCGGATCGTCCGATAAACAGGATAAATACCCGTAAATTGTTATCTTTGTATCTTGAGATAGAGATGAAAAAGATGCATGGACATAGCGGACATCCGGCGGGTACCGGCAAGATGCCTCCGGCCGGCCGGCCGCACGGCGGGCCGGCCGTGATGAAGGATCGCTTCGGGAAGATGCCCGTGCATAATCCGGGTCTTTTCACCATCAGAAGACTCCGTTCGGAATCCAGCCCTACGGACTCCCCTTCCCCGCCAATAAGAACGGGAATACACTGCTTTGTATTTGTGGAAGTCGGTGAAACACTGGTTTCGAT
>JAJBVJ010000123.1 GCA_020859875.1 Rikenellaceae bacterium | reverse complement strand
CGATTTTTCCGGTTCATATATGACCCCGGCAGGCACCTCTTTCGTCCTCGAGGGTTCTGTTACATCCACGGAAAGGCTGCCGCTGATGGAACTTACGATCGACGGCCTTGCCATTGCCCCGAATGTACTGACCCGGAAAGGTAAATTCAAGACCTTCGAAACCTCCAATATGACGATCATCGAAAATGGGGCTGTGATAATCGACTCTCACTTAAATATTTTGTGGAATTGGAATGTTATCGTCGACGGAGAAGAAGAGCCTTTATTAAACATAGGTACCGATTTTACCGGTTTAGTACAGCAAATTTTATCAAACCTGCTTTATCTGGCCCTCGATGAAATATATTTTCATCCCGACGGGGAAGTAACTGCCACCTATTGCCGCTTCGACGACCTCGATTTCATGGCTCTGATGGGAACCGCAACCGATGCCGACCGCGGCCCCAAAGAGACATCTCCCAAGGGTTTAATATCGTATAATCTCGGCTCGGACAATATAGTCAAGATAAGGCCCAACCTGGAAATGATCCTCGATCTGGTCGCTACCAATCAGGGTCGTACCCGCGCGGACGACGACTCGGACGACGATTCGGGCGGTGGCCTGGACATAGCCGGTCTTCTACCGCTCATAATGAATATCCTCAACATCTACCCGGAAATCATTACCGTATTCGAGGAGGGATTGGGATTCGTGCTGGAAGAGAACGATCCGAACGAAGTAATACCTTCTTTGATGGATCCCGCCAATGATGGGTATAAATATTACGGTGACTATAAACTCTATATGGATTCAAATCTTTTAGGCAGGGGAATCCTCGAAAGCCTCACCGGTTTGGTGTCCCCGATTCTAGACCTGCTCGGTGTCGATTTCTCCGATATGGATATTCCTGCCCTCGGCGGAATAGATCTGGGAGATATGCTCGGCGGTATTATCGAAAGGATAGAGAATACCTCGGAGATCCAGCTCGGACTCTACCTGGAAGCCGCAAACTAATCCCGAACTTAAAGAACTATGAAAAGAATATTATCGATACTGGCTTTTATGGCCCTCACGGCATTTTCTCTGACGGCCCAAACGGTGGAGGGACATGTTTACGACGAGACTACACGGGAACCCCTTATCGGGGCCACGGTGATCTATATCGTGAGAGGTGAAACCCTCGGAACATCCACGGACGGAACCGGTTATTACCGTGTCGATGTTCCCGACGGAGGGGCAAACCTCGTATTTTCCTACCTCGGATATGAGGAATTTCATGCTCCTGTGGTGGTAGGTGCCCGTGAGACGTTGACAAGAGACATCTACATGAAACCAGAGGTGCAACTACTGCAAAACGTGGTAGTGAGCGCCGGGCGCTACGAGCAGAAATTGAGTGAGCTCACCGTCTCCATGGATGTACTTGACCGCAATGTAATTGCCCGGCAGATACCGACCGACCTTACGGACGTACTCTCGAAACTTCCAAGTGTGGACGTTACCGACAACCAGCCCTCTATCCGCGGAGGGGCGGGATGGACCTACGGAGTAGGTTCCCGGGCTCTGGTACTGGTGGACGGTATGTCGGTACTCGGAGCTGCCAACGGTGCTATCGCATGGAACATTATCCCGATGGAAAATATCGAGCAGGTCGAAGTTTTAAAAGGGGCTTCTTCCGTACTCTACGGATCGTCGGCCCTCAACGGCCTTATAAATGTCCGTACGGGGCGTCCCGGACTCGTTCCCAAGACAACCCTCAAATTATATGCGGGCATCTACGGAAACCCCGCTAACGACGATTATACCTGGTGGGACAAGTCTCTTTGGAAGGATGGCAAATACGAGGTTAAGCCTTTCCTGCGCAGTTCGGTTTTCTCAGGAGTGCGTAATCCTATGTACGAAGGTATCGACATGTCCCATTCGCGCCGTATCGGCAACTTCGATTTTAACCTGGGCATGAACTTCCTAACCGACGAGGGGTACCGTGACCAGGGATACCGCAAACGTTTCCGCCTCGGGGGTAACCTCACATACCACCAGCCCCACAGCGAGATTATGAACTACGGGGTTAACTACAATATAATGACCGACAAGTACGGCGACTTTTTGATATGGCGCTCGGTCGACGAGCCCCTGCGGGCATCGTCATTCACCACGATGGGACGCGAAGGTAACACCTTCAATATCGACCCGTTCTTCAATTTCATCAATACCCGCAATAACACCGCCCACCGTATCAAGGCACGGTTCCAGTACGAAGGCGACAATATCGTCTCCGGCGCCGAGACTTCTCTTCTCGACCTGCTGGAAAATATGGGTACGGACTACCAGGGAATCATCGACCTGGCCGGTAACTTCACAGGCGACGGCGATCTTATGGGTTGGCTGATGCCCGCTATCACGAGCCTGGTAGAAGGAGACCTGAAAGGTGTTCTCGGATGGGGCCGTGACGAATTGAACAAGATATTTCCCAATGCCGATACCGCGGACTATATGGATCTTATCGCCTTCCTGATGAACAACGGACTACCGCTGGGCGACTCTTCCGAATTGATCCCCTGGCTAATAAACTCGCTGGACCCGAAACCGGCAAAAACCCACGTCAGCAAAAATTACACTTATTACCTGGACTACCAGTTCAATAAGAAGATCGGTGACGCCCAATTCACTGTCGGCACGACCTACCACCACGTTACGAATAATTCGGTGGTAACGGGTAACCACCAGAGCGATAACATATCGTTGTTCTTCCAGTACTACCAGACGATCTGGAATCGTCACACTGGTACGCTCCGTGCTCGCGCAGAGTATTACCGAGTGGACGACCATAAGAAGGAAGCCGAAACCAAGATGTTCGGCGTGGAAATGCCGTTCAAACCGGCATTTCGCGGCGGTCTGAACTACCAGCTCGCCGAGTACACCTTCCTGAGAGGCTCCGTCGGACAGGGCTACCGTTACCCGTCTCTTGTCGAAAAATATGCCCGCCAGGACATAGGCGGTGCCGGGGTTTTCCCCAATAAGAATCTCAAAGCGGAAACTTCCATCAATGCCGAAATAGGCTTGATCCAGGGGTACAAAGTGGGCCCGTTCCAGGGATTCGTGGACATTGCCGGGTTCTACACCTACTATAAAAATATGATCGAGTTCCGGATCGGATTCTTCGAGAATTACGGAGACTATAATATGATCGACGGGATCGGCCAGCTGATAGGGGCCATGTTCAGCGGCAACGGGATCGGACTCGGAGCCAATTTCTATAACGTCGACCGGGCACGGATCTACGGTCTGGATATCTCCACCAACGGCACCTATAATATTTCTCCGGGGATGAAATTTCTCTATAATATCGGATATGTATACACCGAACCGATCGACCCGGACTACAAGAAAAAGAACGAGATCGAGAACGCCTATACCGACGTTCTCCAGATGAAAGAGAAGTCCAATACCTCCAAATACCTGAAATACCGTCAGAAACATACATTCAAGGGAAGCATCGACTTCGAATGGAACCGCCTTACCATCGGGACGAACTTCGCTTGGAAAAGCCGCACCCTTTCGGTGGATTATATCTTCCTGGACGAGAGGCCCCGTACCGACGGCAAGCTCGAGATCATGGACTATGTCCGCGACGTACTGTTCGGCCACAACGGAACCGAGAATTTCGCCTCGTACTGGAAAAGGACCAACAAGGATTACTGGCTTTGGGATCTTCGTGCTGGCGTAAAGGCCACCGACCAGCTAAATTTTCAGGTATCGGTACACAATGTAATGAATAAGGAGTATTCGGTTCGCCCGATGGCCCTCGGCCAACCGCGCACCTATGTATTTACCGTGGGGTATACTTTCTAATCTCAACCCACTCTACAAAAAGGGCAAGGGACGCGAAATCGGCGTCCTTTGTCCTTTTATAGTATAAATTGGCACCTGCCTTGCAATATTAAAACAGTTAAATCAAACAAGATTATCAGCTATGAACTATTGCAAGAAGAGAAAGAAAAAGAAGATCATTACCATCGGCGCGATTGCAGTCACAGGAGCAATCCTCGCTGCCGCCGCCGTTGCAATCTGCTTAAAAAAAAAGCGCACGATTCCCAAAGGGGTGCGGGCTGTGATGCCCTTCGAGCTGGACAAATTCCTTGGTACATGGTACGAGATCGCAAGGCTCGACTACAAACAGGAAAAAAACATGCAGTATGTGACCGCTGAATATTCCATTAATCCCGACGGTTCCGTAAAAGTAATCAACAAAGGCTACGATACCGAGAAGGGAGAATGGGAAGAAGTGGAAGGCAAAGCAAAGTTCGTAGACGACCAGAACGAGGGTATGCTCAAAGTCTCCTTCTTCGGGCCGTTTTACTCCGGATATAATGTCATCGCCATAGACCCCGAGTACAAATATGCGCTCATTGCCGGTGAGGATATGGATTACCTGTGGTTACTCTCGCGTGAGAAGACGATGCCGGACGATGTCCGCAAGGAATATCTCCGCCTGGCATGCCATCTCGGCTACGAGATCCATGACCTCTTATGGACCCAGCAATAGTCTTTGCACCACGATCATATTAAAAAGCCGCGAACCGATCGCGGCTTTTTGCTTTATTTCAATATGTCGACGAGCTCCCCGATCATTGCCGGGATCGCACTCTCGGTTTGTGCAGTATAGAAATTGCCGTCCTTTTCGAAAAGCTCGTCCGTGGCCGTTCCATTGACGACCGCTCCCTTTATGAAGGGATGGATCGCAAGCCGTCGGCCGTCGGTTATGCCGGCCATTTCGAACAACAGTGCCGCGGCACAGTGTCCGGCCATGATCTTGCCTGCATTCCCGAACTCCTTTATTATCTCCATCATATCCCGGTTATACGGGGCATCTGCATTCTGGTTGAATTTCGGGATGGCATCTCCGCAAGCGAATACGAGGGCCTCATATTCATCAGCTTTACCCTTTAAGTCGGTAACCGTACCGTCGACCCGGATCGGTATTCCCGAATTTGTTTTTATATCGGGCGACTCTGCCACCGCAAAAACGGTATACGGTATGCCGTTTTCATAAAATGATTCGAGATATTGAAATAGTCCCGCTCCGTTAACGGGATCGACCGCAAGAACTGCCGTTTTCTTTGCCATAAATTTTAATTTTAATCGGTTTACTTACTTAAAATAAGTTTATTACTTTTGTTAAGCAAAGATGTGCAATTAAATCGGACAAAGCAATAAGGTACACGACTATACCTAAGTTACTGCGGTGTAAGTATTATTCAATGAGTGAGAGTTATGGATGAAAATAATCTAAAATTTTTCCTGGCCGGCGAGAAGCCCTGCCCCGTAAGGAACGTGCTTTGCCGCTTCGGAGATAAATGGTCGCTCCTCGTCTTGCTGACCCTTAAATCGAACGGTAAGATGCGGTTCAGCCGGATCCATACGACCATCGGCGATATATCGCACCGGATGCTCACGGTAACGTTGCGGACGCTCGAATCCGACGGATTGATCGAGAGAGAAGTGTATGCCGAGGTACCCCCGAGGGTGGAGTATTGCCTCAGCATAAAGGGAGCAGGGTTGATGCCCCATATCGACGCTTTGGTAAACTGGGCTGCCGAGAATCTGCCGGCACAGGAGTGCGGCTGATGCCGATAGGGTCGGAAAACTCTACACGAGATATTACGACTACGGGCATTTTATTTGTAACCTTTTGTTAAGAAACTAAAAAAGTAAGATGAACAAAATTATTTTGGCGGCACTTTCTACCGTTATCCTGGCTGCATGCATTAACCGCAGAGCGGCGGTACCCGAAACGGAAAGGGAATATTCGGTACCGGAAGATGTCACGGATATGGCCGAGAACGACATTGTCCGGGCGGGAGAAGCCCACACGGCGGAAAATTCACTGGATTTCACCGGAACCTATAGAGGAATTTTACCTTGTGCCGATTGCAGCGGCATCGAGACCGTCCTGATAATTAATAACGACGGCACATACCGGCTCTCATCGAGGTATATCGACCGAAACAATGATCACTATACCTGCGAAGGTAAATATTCCTGGCTCGACGACGGTACACAGATCAGGCTCGACGACGGGAACGAGGCCGGAAACCGCTATTTTATTGCCGAAGGAAGAATATTCGTGCTCGACCGCGACGGGAACCGGATCCAGGGCCCAATGCGGAGAATTATATACTCACAAAAGAATAGACCGAATACCGCACATAAAAAGTCCGGCGAATTCCGCCGGACTTTATCGTAAGTATAGTTCAGTCCTACTGGTACTCCAGTTTGTCGCCGAGTGCTACAAGAAGACTCCGGACACTGTATGGATCTTTGAAATCCGTATTGAGATCGGCAGCGTATTCCCGTATTAGTGATTTGTTTTCCGGAAAAAGTTTTATCAGGCCCTTTGCATTTTTAAAGGGGGCATACTGCCCGTCTTGCACGATGAAGTAGGTGTTTTTATAGGCGACCTCGTGCGAGCTGCCGGATAAAGTATTTGCCCTGCCGTCTTCGGTAATATGCATTTCGTCCACCTTTGTGGAGGGAGCGGAAGCCCCGTAACCGGAATTGGACGCTGCATTCAATGATTTAACCGTTCCTTCCCACTTCACATAAAGGCTACGGTGGTTATCGACGGCCATTTTCTCCATAAAGCCGATATTTCCTACAGGTATGAATTGTCGGCCGTCGATGATAACATTCGTGACTACTTCGGGATTCTCGAGGGTAAGCGGCTGTCCGCTATGTATAAAAAGGATCTTTCCGGTGGTGAGATCGTAATTTATCTTCCCATTGAAATCTTTACCGCTGACACGGTTAATAGTCCCGTCCCGGAATTCGGGGAACAGGTTACCCGTATTTTCGATTTGTTGCCCGTAAGCACCCGCACAAATAGTGGCAAGTACCAAAAAGATCGTCAGGTTTTTCATACGCAAAGGTTTGATTTCGACTAAAAATAGCGAATTAATTTTACATACCCATGTAA
>JAJBVJ010000051.1 GCA_020859875.1 Rikenellaceae bacterium | reverse complement strand
GACATGAGCCTCTCGGCTCAGGCAAAAGTCCTGCGTGCACTTCAGGAAAACCGTATATGCCGCGTCGGCAGCGATAAGGATGTGATCGTGGACGTAAGAATCGTTGCGGCGACCAATAAAAACCTAAAGGAGGAGATACGTCGCGGGAATTTCCGCGAAGACCTTTTCCACCGCCTGAGCGTGATCGTTATCACCGTTCCGCCCCTGGTGGACAGGCTCGACGATATTCCGCTGCTGGTAGAGTACTTCGTAGATAAAATCTCGGGGGAAAGGGGAGTAGAACCCAAAGAGGTGGAAGAGGCCGCTATCGAGGAGCTGAAAAGTATGGACTGGACGGGAATATACGGGAACTGCGAAACGTCGTGGAACGGCTGATAATTCTGAGCGAAGAGAGGATCACACACGACGATGTAAAGACATATGCCCTGAGCTCGGCATGGTAAGAAGATGAGGCTCCCCTTTAAAACGGGGCCCTGACGGATAATCGTCAGGGCCCCATTTTTAACGGTTGTACCGAGAGCCGTTACTCGTCCTTTTCCTCTTCCGCGTAGGCCTTTAGGAGTTTATCCTGGACGTCGGCCGGCACCTGTTCATAAGATGCGAACTTCATCGAATAGGTAGCACGGCCGCTGGTAAGGGAACTCAGAGTGGTAGAATAGCGGTACATCTCCGCAAGGGGAACCCGCGCGGTAAGGCGGTCGAACCCTGCATCGGAGGTCATCCCCTCGATCATTGCGCGCCGGTTCTGCAAGTCGCTCATCACATCTCCCATCTTATCCGACGGAACCAGCACTTCGACAGTGTATATGGGCTCCATGATCTTCGGGCCGGCATTTTTGAAAGCCTCCCGGAAGGCGTTGCGTCCGGCCAGCTTAAAGGAAATTTCATTCGAATCCACCGGGTGCATCTTGCCGTCGTAGACCACTACCCGGATGTCGCGGGCATAGGAACCCGTAAGGGGCCCCTCTTCCATCTTCTCCATGATCCCCTTGAGGATGGCAGGCAGGAACCGCGCGTCGATAGCTCCGCCAACGATCGAGCTGTAAAATACGAGTTTGCCGCCCCAATCGAGTTCGATCTCCTCCTTGTTCTTAATATTGACGGTAATTTCCTTGCCGCCAATCTTATATTTAGTAGGTTCGGCGATCCCCTCGTAGTATGGCTCGATTACAAGGTGTACCTCCCCGAACTGGCCAGCACCGCCCGACTGCTTCTTGTGGCGGTAATCGGCCCCGGCTACCTTGGTGATGGTCTCGCGGTATGAGATTCGGGGGGCAAAGAATTCCACATCTATCTTGTAAAGGTTTGCCAGCGTCCACTTCATTATATTGAGATGGTGTTCGCCCTGGCCCTGGACGATCGTTTGCTTCAGCTCTTTGGAATACTGCACAAGGATCGTGGGGTCTTCGAAAGCCAGTTTGTTGAGCAGTTCACCCAGTTTTTCGTCGTCGCTCGAATTTACGGCCTTTATGGCAGCACGGTAACGCGGCTCGGGGAAGGTCATCGGGGCGATCTGTACAATATCGCCGGCACCGCACAGGGTGTCGTTGGTCTTGGTGCCCTTGAGTTTTACCGTACATCCGATGTCGCCCGCATACATTTCGGTAACTTTAGTGCGGCTTTTGCCCGCAACTGCGAAAATCTGGGCCATTTTTTCCTTATTTCCCGTGCGGGCGTTCACCAATTCCATGCCTTCGGTGATCTTGCCGCGCACAAGGCGGAAATAGCTGATCTCGCCTATATGCTGCTCCACGCTGCTCTTGAATACGAACAGCACGGGCGACGCGTTTTCGTCGGCCGCAATCTCCCCTCCATCCACGGTCTTGAAAGCGGGAGCCTCCTTCGGCCCCGGGGCCACGTTGATAACGAATTCCATAAGGCGTTTGGTGCCTATATCTTTTTTACCCGAGGTGCAGAATACCGGCATCAGATCGCGTTTTGCAAGTCCGATTTTAAGTCCGCTGCGCATCTCGTCCTGGGTAAGGGTGCCCTTTTCGAAATAGAGCTCCATAAGGTTCTCGTCGTTCTCCGCCGCCGCTTCCAAAAGAATATTGTTGAGCTCGCGTGCCCTGCCCATCTCCGTATCGGGAATATCGAGCTCCTCGCGCGTACCGTTGTCGTCCTTGAACCGGTACATTTTCATCATCAGCACATCGATGAAAGAATCGAATCCGGGGCCCGTCGACAGGGGATATTGAACAATGACCGGTTTTACACGCGAGCTGGCATTGAGACTGTCGATCGTCGCCTCCCAGTTTGCTTTTTCATGGTCGAGCTGGCTTACTACGGCTATGATGGGTTTCCCCATCTGACGGGCATACCGGGCCTGTATTTCGGTTCCGGCTTCGAACCCGTTTTGGGCGTTGAAAAGCATGAGCCCTACGTCGGCCACTTTGAAGGCCGAGAAGAGACCACCGCAGAAATCGTCCGATCCTGGGGTATCTATAATATTTAGTTTCTTTTCCTTGAATTCCGTGAAGAGGATCGTGGGGTAAATCGAGCGTTTGTATAGATGTTCGAGTTCCGTATTGTCCGATAGGGTATTGTCGTTTTCAACGCTTCCCCTTCGGTCGATCACTTTACCCTCGAAAGCCATTGCCTCTGCAAGGGTGGTTTTACCAGAGCCCGGAGCCCCGAGCAAAACAACGTTTTTAATGTCGCCAGTCTTATAAGTTTTCATAAGATGAAGTTTTATTGATATTTTAGGTTTACCGGTCGGATCGAACCCCTGGTCATGGGAGATGCGAATCCTCGAAATATACAAAAAAAAGGGAACTTCCCATCACCGTCCGCCCGTTTATTTCAAATATACGACCGGCAGTCCTCTTTTCGGATAAAAAGAGTTAAATTTGACCGATACTGTTAACCCGAAAGCGGATGCTCCGTAATCTGGCAATATACATAATTGCGCTATGCCTTCTCACCGCCTGTCCCGACACCGCACCGGTGCGCGAGAACGAAATGGTAAACCGGTGGGTCTACAGTATCATGGAGGAGAACTACCTCTGGTCGCACGAAATGCCCGAAGAGGGGGAGTTAGAGGCCGACTCACATCCGGAAACTTATTTCGGCAGGCTCCTTTATAAAATTCCCGGTGACCTTTCCAGCGACAGGTTTTCCAGGATCGAATATGTCGGCGATGCGGAAAACTATCCCCGGCGGGAAGAGGACACCGAATACGGTTTCGAAGCGGTCACCTATAATTTCGGTATGGAGATCGGTTTCGGGCAGTCGAGCAGCATCTATTTCTGCCACGTGCTGATGGTCGCTCCCAACTCACCTGCCAAGAAGGCCGGGGTCGAGAGAGGATATTGCTTCCAGAAAATCAACGGCCAGCAAATTACCAGCAAAACACAATTGGAGGCCCTGCTTTCCGGCTCCACCACTATAGAGATAGATTTCATATACCCGGTAGAAAAAACCGTCTCGATCCGTAAGGAGTATTACTCGGACAGTCCCGTCCATTTCGATTCGATCTACAATCTCGCTCCCGTTACCGGGTACCTTGTATACACCCATTTCACCGACGGCAACAACAACAGCTACTATAACGAGCTGCGAAACGTTTTCGCCAAATTCGTCCAGGCCGGAGTCGAAAACATTATTCTCGATTTGCGCTATAACGGAGGGGGCGAGCTGACAGCGGCCCGGCGTATGGCCAGTCTTCTGGCTCCTCCCCGCTACCTCGGGGAAATCTATTTATACAAGGAGCGCAACTCGTCTTACGGCGATCCCGGCCGGTTCGAGAGCGAAACCCTCTACACCTCATCTCAGATGAACGGCTACAACTGCGGAGATATTTCCCTGTATATCATCACCGGCTCGACCACCGCTTCGGCCAGCGAACTGGTAATCCACTGCCTGCGGCCTCTTTACGACGGTGCCGGGCTGAAGTTCGTGCAGGTTGGGGCGGAAACCTACGGCAAGAACGTGGGGGGAACGGTATATGCGAGCAACCGCTACGAGTGGGAAGTATCCCCGATCACCCTGAGGGTGTACGATATAAACAAAGTATCCGGATACGAAGACGGCCTGCGGCCCGATATAAGTTCGGTCGAGCGCCACAATCTGCTGCAGCTACCATCCGGGGAGTATGTGATCCCCGTGGGTGACTGGGGAGATATACAGAACGAATTGATGCTGCAGGATGTGATGAACGACATTTACGGATACGGCGGCTGGACGGCACTTCTTCCCACGGACGGTACCCGAGCTGCCGCCCGTGCCCGAACCGCAACGGCTCTTACCCAGGCCCCCGAGAAAGAAGCAAGCACGGTAAAAGTCTATCCGTTGATCGAGAGCAGGGTCGTTATTCCTTAACCACGGCCTTTATCTTTTCGAATACCGCATCCAGCCCGGGTCGTTCCATCACAGTTGCCTCGAACAACCGTGAGAACTCTTCCCGGCTCACACTGCGCCAAAACCCCCGGTCGACGGTAATCGGATCTATAACCGGTTCGAAAAGCGGGTTTTCGCAATACGGTTTCCCCCGATTATGGGGACAGCACTTCTGACACTCGTCACATCCGAAGACCCAGCCGCTCAGAGCGGCATGTTTCCGGACTGCCTCCGGTTCGACGGTAAGGCGGGAAATGCATCGGGTTGTATCTATCGTCCTATCGGTAAGTATCGCCCCGTTAGGGCACGATTCCATACAACGGCGGCAATTCCCGCAACCTTCCCCGACATAGGGTCGGTCGTATGGATCCACCCGACAATTTAGCAGTAGTTCACCCAGCAGCAGGCTGGAGCCGTAGCCGCGGGTTATAAGTAGGGAATTTTTGCCTATCCACCCCAGGCCGGCCTCCACCGCCCACGCTTTCTCGAATATAGGGGCCGAATCGGTGACGGCCCGCCCCTTAATGCCAGGGTATTTATCTTGAAGTTCGCCGAGCATTTGCCCGAGCATATATTTAACGGAGGTATGGTAATCCCGGGAAAAAGCATAGGAGGCTATTTTCGGCCTCCCGTCGCATGGAGCATCCCAAGCCGTTTTGCGGTAATTCACGGCACATACTACCACCGACCGCGTCCCGGGAAACAGCCCGCTGGGATCGGCCCTTTTATCCCTATTGCGCTCCATATAGCCCAGATTTCCGTGCCGACCATCCGCCAACCACCTCTCCAGCCGCGAAGTCTGCTCGGAGAGGTTGCGGGAAGGAGCTATGCCGCAAAGGGAAAATCCAGCCCTTGCGGCAGCCTCCCTGATCTCCCGTGCGGGGACAACCGCAAGCGCATCCCCCGAATTGTTCATAGTATGGGCCATCGGCTCGGATTTTTCCGTAAAGATACGACAAACGACCCCGGAAACGTTATAATGTTCGCCGCAGTTACTTTGGAATAATTATAGATAGGAAATTCACAAAGGTAGACCTGCATCCCTAAAAATCGGAATATCCGCGGCCGATTAAAAAATATTGGATTAAATTTGTATCGGCGCCCGGCGGCGCTGCATTCGGGTTATGGACTATACCACACTAAAGGAGCTATATACCGGGAGCGTACGTGAGTTCGCCCAGAGGCCCTGCTCCTCCATGTACGGGGGGGAATGCCTGACATACAGCGAATTTGCCGAAAGGGCAGATGAGGTCGCCTCCATATTTTACGGTGCCGGCCTCGACAAAGGGGACAAGGTCGCCCTGCTAAGCAACAATATGCCAAATTGGGCCGTCTGCTATTTCGCTGCGGTGACAACGGGTCTTATCATCGTCCCCATCCTTCCGGACTTTTCTGCCGAGGAGCTGGGAATGATAATTGCGCACAGCGATGCACGTGCACTCTGCGTCTCGGACAAACTCTTTTCAAAAGTTCCCAAAAATATCGTCACCAACCTCCGTATAGTGATCCGTACGATGAACCTGGGAATAATCTCCGGCAGGGACGACGTACGGGAACCGTGTGGTGAGGTCGAACGGGGAGTGACCCCGGACGACACTGCCGCAATCATATATACCTCCGGGACAACTTCAACCCCCAAAGGAGTAATGCTCTCCCACGGCAACCTGGCAAGCCAGATACTGATGGAGACCGACCTATTTCCCGTATATAAGGAGGACGTCTTCCTTTCGATACTGCCGCTCTCCCATACCTACGAATGTTCTGTGGGCATGCTCTACCCGTTCAGCCGGGGAGCCCGGGTCGTCTACCTCGACAAACTTCCCACAGCCTCGACCCTGATGCCGGCTTTGAAGCAAGTGCGTCCGACGATAATGCTGAGCGTACCGCTCATTATCGAAAAGATTTATAAAAGCCAGATCGCAGCCAGATTCAAAAAGGGCAGCATCCGCCGTTATATCTATGCAAAGAGATGGTTCCAAAAGCCGTTCCACCGCCTTGCCGGGAAAAAACTCAAAAAGATATTCGGTGGAAGGCTCCGATTTTTCGGCATCGGAGGCGCCAAACTCGACGTACCTACCGAAACCTTCCTGCGCGATGCCGGTTTCCCCTTTGCCATAGGCTACGGGCTGACGGAAACGGCTCCCCTGATTGCAGGGGCCGTTCCGGGTAATGTAAAACCCCGCTCCACCGGCCCCGTACTAAAAGGGATCGAGGCCAGGCTGGAAAATATAAATCCGGCTACCGGGGAGGGAGAAATAGTCGTGCTGAGCCCCAGTACTATGCAGGGTTATTATAAAAACCCGGAAGCCACCGCCAGCGTATTTACCCCCGACGGATGGTTCCGCACGAAAGACCTCGGTTCCTTCGACCGGGACGGCCACCTTTATATCAAGGGAAGGCTCGACAACATGATCGTGGGGGCGGGCGGTGAGAATATCTATCCCGAAGAGATAGAGTCCGTAATCAACAGCCATTTCCTTGTGACCGATTCTCTGGTGAAGGAAGAGAGGGGCCAGCTGGTGGCTCTGGTACATTTCGACCGCAACGAACTCGAACACCGCTACCACGAATTCCGGGAGGGGTTAAGCCACAAAATGGCCGATATAAAGAAGGAGATCATAAACTACGTGAATTCCAAAGTCAGCAAATCGGCCCGCATAACCGACGTGGAAGAACAGCCGGCCGGTTTCGAGATAGCCCCCAAGCAGAAGAGAAGAAGAATAAAATATCCCCTTTCGCGCAGACCCAAAGGCGCCCCATGATGG
>JAJBVJ010000064.1 GCA_020859875.1 Rikenellaceae bacterium | reverse complement strand
AAACCCAAATAAGCGCGATTTTTAACGAACAGTCCCGGAGTTTACACCCTCAACATCAGGTACCGTTTCTATTTTATCGAATCCCCAATCGGATTAACCCGGGAGCGACTTTTGCAACAAATTCGTAAGTTTGCAATAAGAAATGGCAACCGTCCACGATAAAAAACACCTCAAGGAGAAGGTCGCGCTTCTGCCCGACCAGCCCGGCATATACCAGTTCCTGGACAGCGGGGGCACGGTGATCTATGTCGGCAAGGCCAAGAATCTCAAAAAGAGGGTCTCCTCCTATTTTATGGAGGGCAAGGAGCAGTACCCCAAAGTGAGGGTGATGGTCAGGCACACCTGCGACATCCGCCACCTGGTAGTCTCCAGCGAACAGGATGCCCTGTTTCTGGAAAACAACCTTATAAAGAATCTCCAGCCGCGGTACAATGTGATGCTGAAGGACGACAAGACCTATCCGTGGATCGTGGTAAGGAGCGAACCATTCCCCAGGGTCGAGTCCACGCGCGTGGTCAATCGCGACGGTTCGCGCTATTTCGGGCCCTACTCCTCGGTCGTGATACAAAAGAACGTACTGGAGCTTGTGCGCGCCCTCTACCAGCTGCGCACCTGCTCTCTCAACCTCGCCCCCGAAGCCATCGCCCGGGGCAAATATAGCGTTTGCCTCGAATACCACCTGGGCAACTGCAAAGGCCCTTGTGTGGGTAAGCAGTCGCAGGAAGATTACGACCACGGCATCTCCATGGTAATGGCCACCCTGGCCGGGGATATGCGTTCGACCAGAAAATATCTCCTCGAGCGGATGTCCCGGGCGGCCGAAAATATGCAGTTCGAGCTTGCCGAAAGGTACAAGATGCGCCTGCGCCTGCTGGACAGCTACGTCAGCAAATCGGTGGTGGTAAGCACCTCGGTGGGCGACCTCGACGTCTTCTCGATGCTCAGGGATATAGACGCCGCATACGTCAATTTTGCCCGGATCGTCGGGGGAGCCATCGTCAACAGCTTCACGGCCCAACTGCTGCTCGGGGCCGAGGATAACGACCGCGACATCCTCACCCGCGCCCTCCAGCAGGTGAGCGAACGCATCAGCGGCCCTTTGGCAAAAGAGGTGGTGGTCCCCTTCTGCCCCGAGCAGGAACTCTTCCCGGGGGTGAGGTTCACCGTCCCCAAGCGGGGTGAGAAACTCAAGCTCCTGGAATTTTCGCTCAAGAATGC
Source organism: Rikenellaceae bacterium (assembly GCA_020859875.1). Taxonomy (GTDB): domain Bacteria; phylum Bacteroidota; class Bacteroidia; order Bacteroidales; family Rikenellaceae; genus WRDF01. The sequence continues at coordinate 5,938 of JAJBVJ010000064.1, read as the reverse complement.
AAAGGCATACCGCATGGAGCGCCTCAAAAACCTCGAGATCAAAGACCCCGGCCGCCACTCGATGAGGATAATGGAGGCTATGCAGCGCGAACTGCGTCTGCCACGCCTGCCGCGGTTGATAGAATGTTTCGACAATTCCAACCTGCAGGGCTCATACCCCGTGGCTTCGTGCGTGGTGTTCCGCGACGGGAAGCCCTCGCGCAAGGAGTACCGCCACTTCAACGTGAAAACCGTCACGGGCCCCGACGACTTCGCCTCGATGCGTGAGATCATCTACCGCCGCTACCGCCGCCAGCTGGACGAAGGGAACGAACTTCCCGACCTTATTGTGGTCGACGGCGGCAAGGGTCAGCTGAGTTCCGCCTACGGAGTGCTCAAGGAGCTGGGCATCGACGACAAGGTGCCGATCATAGGCCTTGCCAAGCGTATCGAGGAGGTCTTCTACCCCGACGACCCCAACCCCTACTGGCTCGACCGCACGGGCGAACCCCTGCGTGTGATAATGCATCTTAGGGACGAAGCCCACCGCTTCGGCATCACTTTCCACCGCAAAAAACGATCGCTCGACTTTATCAAAAGCGAACTGGAACTCATCCCGGGGTTGGGCCAGGTCTCGATCGCCAAGTTATTAAAGAAGTTCCGTACGGTAAATTCCATAAAAAACGCCTCTTCCAAGGAGCTTACGGCCGTGGTCGGGGCTGCCCGTGCCCGGGCGGTCAGGGATTTTTACGAGTCGGTGGGCGAATGACGCCTCCCCGCCCGACCGCCTTCCAGAGCCTTTCCAAAGCGGTGCAATGTTGATAAAATAGTGATAACTTGTATACCCGGGGAAGCCTCCGCGCGGGGATAGTTGCTAATTTTGTTTCGTGATAAAGATTAAAGCGTGATATGGAAAAGAAACACGAGATCGACATAGAGTTGGACGAGGCGGTGGCGCAGGGCAACTATGCAAATTTGGCCATAATCTCCCACTCGGCTTCCGAATTCGTAATAGACTTTGCCGCTCTAATGCCGGGAGTTCCCAAAGCCAAGGTAAAAAACAGGATCATCCTGGCTCCGGAACACGCCAAAAGGCTCCTGATGTCGCTTCAGGACAATATTACGCGCTACGAAAGCAACATCGGCCGCATCACGATCACCGCCCCCGCGCCGCCCGAGAACCAGGAAGAGACTCCCGGGCCGATGACGGTGGGGTTCAATGTAGGCGAAGCATAACAAAAAGGAATAACCTTCATATTTATATATATTATTATATTTTTCGTTAACTCCCCATTTATACCCTAAAATCACAGTGTGTTCACTTCATGAACATTAAATGCGCCGGGGCTCCTCCCGGCGCATTTTTATTGTGCCCCCGGCAATTAAATTACCGCCGAAATCGCTTTTATCCGGCCCACCCCGGTCACCCCGGTATCGGTCGACAAAAAAGTGCAGCCGGGGCCCGGCTGCACTTTCGTTTTTTGTGCCCTCTTTCTATTGTATATCGACGTTCGAAATGGTGGCGTAATATATGACCCCCTGGTCGGCGGCCGTACTGGTTACCACTATCTTTACATACCGTGCGCTGCGGCAGGGAAGTCTACTTTCATATTTCCGATCTCTCCCGAACCAACCTTCACGAAAGAAGCGTGGTCGGCGTCGAGATCCGCCTGGTCGGTGTCGCTGACGTAAAGGTCGAAAGCTAGGGTATGGTTGATTACATTGTCCGTAACGGTAACGGAACTGACAGTTCCCACCGATTTCATATCGAGCATAAGCCATTCGTCCTGGTGTGACATTATATGAACATCGGATTGCCAAAAAGTTCCCGCCTGCCCGTCTATGGCACATGAGGGAGTGGGAAGGAAGCTACTCCCGGTCTGGCTGTTCGGAACCTCCGTAGGTACGTGGGAGGAGGCGGTAGCTATCCAGTCCTTTCCCACAATGGGTTCGCTGCAGACGATCTCCACCATAGCGGAGGAAACCCCGCTGCCGTCCGTCGCGTAGGCCGTAATCCCGGTGGTTCCCGCGGATACGAAATGGAGGTAGCCGTCCTGAATTTTTGCCACCTGCTCGTCGTCTACCTTGTAATCCAGGCCGGGCTCGGAGGCCGTTACCGGCTCGACTGAGAAGCAGTCCGAAAGTAGAATACTCTCCCCGGGCTTAAGGATTATACGGCTAACGCTGGTATTAATTCCCGTTACGGGAGAAGTACAGACGACGGTTATCACCGGCGATTCTATACTCCCGTTGCCGATTACCTGTACGGTGGTCTGGCCGTTGGAAGCGAATCTGAGATATTCCCCGTCAAGCATTGCAATGGAGCTGTCTTGCACCTTGAACTGGAGTTCGAAGGCTTCACGGGAAGGGCTGAAAGAATAGAGCGCCGGGATGTGCACCCTTACGCCGGGAGTAAGTGCTACGGTAGACTCACCGGCCAGGGTTATGCCGTAGTCTTTGTCGTCGTCGCTGCACGAGCCCAGGCAGAAAGCCGATGCGGCAACCAATAGTAAAAGGGTCTTTTTCATAGATAATAAGGTTTATTTGGTTAGTAATCGGTAAGGCTCCGGCGGTATCGTATTTCCGGGACAAGCCCCGTCCGGTGGGACTGGTATCCCGGAAAGTCCGATTGCCGGCCGTTTCCGTTATAATTATATAACGTAAAGGCCGGAAAAATCCGCCAAATAATACCGGAAAATGTTTTAACGAGGCGGGTATTATGAAAACAGAGCCGCTTTCGGCGAAGGAATAACCGGTGGCACTGCGGGGCAACGGGGCCGCCTTAAAATGAAGAAACGGTTAGCGCGAGTAGCCGCTTCGAGCAGCCCGGATAAATTTCGCCCGCGAGAGCTGCGGGGGCGAAACTGGCATATAGGGCCGGTCGGTTCCCGCCCGGGTGGGTCGGTACCGTTCATGGCGGCAGTCCCGGGCCGGGTTCCGGGAAATAAAAATATCTATTCAGGTTTGCACAGGTCTGCTTCCCGGCCAAGCGGAAGCGGCTCGAGTGGCTACAATTCGGCGGTGTCGGCCGGTAATAGTTAAGGCCCCGAACGGGGCCTTAACGGTGGCTTAAAGCGGAATTGTAACTTTATTCCTCCTCTTCCTCCTTCATATTGGTAAAGACGTTGGTCACGTCGTCGTCCTCTTCGAGTTTTTCGATCAGCTTGTTCACCGACTCCCTCTGCTCGGGGGTTACCTCCTTCGTGTCGGTAGGCAGGCGGACAAACTGGCCGCTTACGATCTCCAGGCCGCGGTCTTCGAGGAATTTCTGGATGGCGCCGTAGGATTCGAAAGTGCCGTATATCTGAATGCTGCCGTCTTCGTCGGCAAAGAGTTCGTCCACCCCGAAGTCGATCAGCTCCAGTTCCAACTCTTCGAGGTCGAGCTCGTCGGGAGCCTTGAACTTAAAGACACATTTATGGTCGAACATAAAGCTCACACTCCCCGAGGTGCCCAGCGAGCCGCCCGCCTTATTGAAATAACTGCGAACGTTGGCAACGGTGCGGGTGGTATTGTCCGTCGCCGTTTCCACGACCATGGCTATCCCGTAGGGGCCGTAACCCTCGTAGACCATCTCCTTGTAGTCGGCGGTATCTTTGGAGATCGCCCGCTTGATAGCCCTCTCGATGTTCTCCTTGGGCATATTTTCCGACTTGGCGTTCTGGATCAGAACCCTCAGGCGGGTGTTGGACGACGGGTCGGGGCCGCTATCCTTCACTGCCATCTCGATGGCCTTGCCCAGTTTGGTGAACACGCGGGCCATATTTCCCCAGCGCTTGAGTTTGGTTGCCTTGCGGTATTCGAACGCCCTTCCCATATCGGTCGTGGATTATAATAATTGATGAAAATCATACAAAGTTATAACCTTTTCGCGGAATAGACAAAACAGGCAAAAAATATTACTTTTGTCTTTAATCCATGAAAACCGATACGAAACATTCCCCTGGCGGCCCTCTTTCGGAGGCTGTCGACCGGGCGGCCGCCGTACTGAAACGGGGCGGCGTGATCCTTTACCCGACCGATACCGTCTGGGGAATAGGATGCGACGCCACCGATTCCGCCGCCGTCCGAAAGGTATATGCCCTGAAGGGGTCGGCCGATAAAAGGAGTATGCTCGTGCTGGTGGATTCGCCCGACAGTGCGGCGCGGTACACCTCCGGGGTGCCCGATGTGGCGTGGCAAATGATGGAATACAGCGATACACCCCTGACACTTATCCTTCCGGGTGGTTGCGGAGTGGCTCCGGAGCTCGTACCCCCCGAGGGTACGCTCGGGGTGAGGGTTCCCCGCCACGAGTTTTGCTCGCTTCTGTTGCGCAGGTACCGTCGCCCGTTGGTATCGACCTCGGCAAACCTATCCGGAAGGCCCACTCCGGCCGGATTCGACGACATATCCCCCATCATACTCGACGGAGTGGATTTTATCGTACCGCGGCAGTTCGAAAAAGGGGCCACCGGCCGCCCGTCGGCCATCGTATCCCTCGGAAGGGGCGGGGAGGTAAAAGTTATAAGAATGTAACAAATGTTACAATATAACGGGTCTAATTTGAATATGGAATGGGCTCATTTCGGGAAGATATTAAAAGCAGAGTCTGCAAAATGTAACAAATGATACAGGAAAATGGGTGAAATTAGTACGACCGTAACCCCGATTCAGAAAAGATTTGCGGATGTCGATATACTGGGCCATGTAAACAACGTAAATCTGCAGCACTATTTCGACATTGGAAAGAACGACTGGTTCGTGAAGGTATTGGAGGCCGAGGACATTTTCCGCGGCGAGGGGATCATCACCGCCGCAACCAGCACCTCCTATCATTCCCAGACGCACCTGGACGAGTATATCCACGTCGAGACGAGTCTGGAGAAGATCGGCACCAAGAGCTTCACTCTTTTTCAGCGGATCGTGGCCCCCGGGAAAGGCGAGGTCAAGGCAGAAAGCCGCAGCGTGATGGTTGCCTTCGATTTCGATCGGCAGATCTCGATAGAAATTCCGCAAAGGTGGCGCGATGCCATGGGAGGGATCGATCTTTAGGGAATATTCCCGGAACAATATCCGGCGGAGGTACCGCCGGCGGCAAATCCTTGTCCGCAGGTAACTCTCCGCGCTGTAAGTAACCAGGGATATTTCCGCACCGGACTCCCTTTTCTATCACAAGACCTCTTCGGATTACTTGGTAGGTACTCGGCATTCGGCCAGTGCGCCGGAAGGCCGGGCCTATCTGCGGCTTCAATTTACCGTAGTGCCGCCCTATGATCCCCACATTGCGGGAACACGGCAAAATATAACCGATTACAGCCCTTTGAAGAATTCTTCGAGGGGGACACCGTAAAATTTGCAAAGGATATGGAGGGTCGAAAGGGTGAAATTGCTTCGCGCATTCTCGATGCGATCGAGGTTTATTTTTGTCCGTTCGTACACATATTCCTGTGTGTAATTCCTGCCCTGACGGATCTCTTTTAATTTTTTTCCGACAGCCCGTAAAAATTCCCTTTCAATGCGTTCACGACTCATATAAAACTTGTCGATCTTAAAGGAGGCCAATTTAAATCGAGACCGCAGGCCTGATTACTGCCCTTTGAAGAATTCTTCGAGGGGAATGCCGTAGTATAGACAAAGAGCCCTGAGGGTAGATACAGAAATGTTTTGAGTGCCGGCTTCGATCCTTTTGACGTTTATATTCGTATCGATATAAACTTCTATTTGGGACACTCCTTTTTCCCGGCGTAGTTCTTTGAGTTTTTTGCCTATGAATCCTATAAATTTATCATCCCTTTTTTGGCTTCCCATATAACAAATTACTGTATTTAGTAACTTTTTTGCAGTAACTTATTTGCGCTACTGCTGGATTATTATTATCTTTGTATTGTTAAATAGGTATACCAAAAGAAAACAATAAGGGAAAACAACTCTTTAACCAACCGGTAAACTTGCGACCATTGTAAAATGGGTTTAGGAA
>JAJBVJ010000242.1 GCA_020859875.1 Rikenellaceae bacterium | reverse complement strand
TCAGACGCCGGACGGTTCGATGCCTAAAGGGCGCGACAAACTCGAATTCACGGGTATCGAGTTTTCCAAAGCTACAAAGCGAATCACTCTTTCCCACGTCCGGGTTTACGACGAGGCCCGCCGCCAGGAAGAGAATTCCGCACGCTCGGAGAAGAGGGCAAGCGCCGACGCGACCAAATCTTCCATGAAGAAGATCAACGCTTCGGTCGAAAAAACCACCCTCGGAGACATATCAGGCCTTGCAGAGCTCAAAGCCCAGCTCGAAGCTCAGGCCGCGCCGGCTAAAGTCGAAAAAGCGGAAAAAGCGGAAAAAGCCGCTGCGGTAGAAGCCCTCTCCGCTTCCAAAGAGCAGGTGGCCACGGAAGAGGCTCCGGCCGATACCGAAGAAAAGAGCCAGGAGTAACCCACGGCCACGGGCTACCCGCCGGCCTTACCGTGCAAAGCCTCCCAACCGGGAGGCTTTGCCATTGGGTGTAGTGCGGTTCGGGAAATATGGTTAATTTTACGGGCTACTTTTTGCATCGGGAAAAAGGATGAATTTCAATGTAACGATATTAGGATGCGGGTCGGCGCTTGCAGCCCGGGGGATGCACCACGCCGGCCAGGCGGTCAATGTGCACGAGCAGTTATACCTTGTCGATTGCGGGGAGGGAACTCAGGACAGACTCCTGCGCTTCGGCATTAGTCCGCATAAGATACGGGCCGTCTTCCTCAGCCATATGCATGGCGACCATATTTACGGCATATTCCCCCTTATCTCCACCCTCGGACTTCTGGGAAAGAAGACACCGCTTAAAATATTCGCGCCCCACCCTTTCGGCGAGCTTCTCGACGCTGTCTCTTCGTACCTGGAAAACCGCCTTCCGTACGAGGTGCAATACATACCGATCGATCCGACAGCATCGGACAAGATTTATGAGAACAAGGTTCTGGAGGTCTCGACCGTCCCGCTGCGCCACAGCAAGCCGGCCGCCGGGTTCCTTTTCCGCGAGAAGATACCGGCACTCAACGTTAAAAAGGAGGCCATAGCGGAGTACGGTCTCGGGGTGGCGCAAATAGTCGCCGCCAAACGGGGCGAGGATATTCCAGACGCCTCGGGCCGCCTCATTCCCAATCGGGAACTGACCTTTATACCCTACCGTCCCCGGAGTTTTGCCTACATCAGCGACACCTCATATTCCGGAAAGGCCGTAAAACTCATCGAAGGGGTAGACCTGCTTTTCCATGAAGCTACGTTCGCGGATGCGGAAAAGGCTTTGGCAAAGGCTACCGGCCACAGCACCGCAGCGGATGCCGCAAAGGCGGCCGCCCGGGCCGGTGCCGGCGAACTGATAATCGGCCATTTCTCGGCACGGTACAAAGACCTATCTCCCTTGCTCCGTGAAGCCCGGGATATATTCCCCCGGACAACACTTGCACACGAAGGGCGCACCTATTCCATACCCTTGAAGAAGTAGAGGGGACTCCTAAAGAAAATCGGGCATAAATTTGCTCTTGCAGATAAAGGAGGGATTCAGAAGCGATATCTTATTATATTCGAGCCGGTCTTTCGACGGAAGGGCACGTGTGGCCCCTTCGGCCACTTCGAGGATCAGCTCCCCGGCGGCAGTATCCCACTCGTAGGTGTTGGATGTGCGGATATAACAGTCCACCACACCTTCGGCCAACATGCAGAATTTATAGGAACTCCCCTGCTCGACGATCTCGGCATCGGGGAACTTACGTTTTATCATCTCCACGTAGCGGTAGGTCTCCTCGTTGTTGTGCGAACGGCTGACCGCTATTTTAATAGGGTTGTTCGGTTCGGTGGTAAGGGGTAATTTTTCCGCTCCTTCCATGATCGTTTCCACAGCGAACGAAGCCGCGGCATCCGAGGTGACATGCAGCTTACGGAATGAACCCGTTTCGCGGTCGCAGAAATAGATCTTCTCGACATAGGGGACATAAACCACGGCAAGTACCGGCCGGTTGTTCAGCATAAGGGCAATGTTTACGGTGAATTCGCCGTTGCCCTTTAGGAATTCTTTGGTGCCGTCCAGCGGATCGACCATCCAGTATAAATCCCAGCCCCGCCTCTCCTCGTATATCATCTCGCGCCCCTCCTCGCTCAGCAGCGGCACATGGGTCAGGGCGAGGTATTCGCGGATAATTCGGTGGGCCTGCTTGCCGGCCAAGGTGATAGGGGTTTTATCCGTCTTTATTGCAACATCCATATCCTCCGCATTTTCATATATCTCCAAAATAGCGGAGCCTACCCTCAGGGCGGCGTTGTACGCATAGGGAAGCAGGAAGCTGCGCTGCTCGTCCGTAAGTTTTTCGTTACCCATATCTTCGATCCAAATTATTTGCCGTTCAGAATAAAACAAACCACCCGCCCGTCGCGGCAATCCACTTCGGTCACCAGCGGGCCCTTATACTTTCGTCCCTGGCGGTCGTACCACGTCCCTCTGGGAAGCCTCACCATCCTTTTGGTTTCCCCGGCCCCGGCCGGTGCGAAAAGATAGCGGTTACCCAGCATGAACTGGTCGCAGCAATCCGAAAATCCCGACCGCGGGAAGACATATTCCATATGCCTTATCATGGGGGCGGCCATCTTCGCCGATTCCTCTACGAGCTCCGCAACATACCCGGCCATCTCCGCCCGGAAATTTACGGCATCTTTCACGGCATCGTAGAGGACGGGGTCGGTTATTCTCCACGGCGCATACCTTACCCGGGGGACGGGCAACATGGCTTCGAGGAGCAAATATTCTGCCAGCCGTCCCTGGTTCGAGGGCACCCGTGCATACTCCGGCAGCAGGTTGACAAGGGTGGTATAGGGGTAACCGGTCATACCGGCAGATATAAGCGTGGTAATCGCAGAGGGCAGCATATCGCCCTCGGTTTCCATTGCAAGGCCCGTGATATATGGCGCGAACTTCCCGCCGACATAGGGGAGATATTCGCACATCCCGCCTCCGGGTGCCAGCCCCACCCACGCTTCGAGGTAGGAGTTTGCCGCCGGTGAATCCGGGCCCAGAACACCCAGAACGCCCGTACATTCGAATCTAAGGCCGTCGATACCGTAGTCGGTCATTACCTCGCGAAGGTTACCCCGTGCCTCGGCGGCCAGTTCCTCGTTTCCAAAATCGTAACAGGCGGCGTAGCCCCCGCTCTCGGAAACCACGACCGGCCTGCCGTCATCATCCGTGACGAAGAGTCCTTTCCCGATGCCGTCGAGGTAATGCCTGCCGTAAGGAGAGGTGTAGGGGGTTACCGTCAGCATGACTTTAAACCCGAGACCATGCAGCTCGTCGACCATGGCCCGCGGGTCGGGATATACCGACGGGGAGAACCTGAAAAGAGTATTGGGCTGAGACCATCCGTCGGCAATGACGATTATTCCCGGCGGAAAACCCTCCGACAGGAGTTTTCGCGCATAGGCCGTGACCTCTTCCTGGGGGCTGAAACAACCGGGATCGAACTCCGTCTCGTATTGGGGAAGGGTAAAAAGCGATTGGTCGGGGACGGCTCCATGCGGAGCGAAATTATTGTGACAGCACAAAAGGTAAGCCTCCCGAAGATTTCTCCCGCCCTTACGGGCTTCCACCTTTTCGAAACGGGATGTAATTCTAAAACGATCGCCGTTGAAATCTATCTCCATCGGATTTTCGCTGTAAATGAAACGGCCGTTGCTCGAAAGGAGGATCGAGACCGTGTAGGCACTCGATGCCGGCTCCATTGTCGTCAGGTGGAACGGCAGGCCGAAGGGTTGGGCGGGGGAACCGGAAACGTACAGCCCCCACCATTTCTCACCCCTTTGCACATCTATATCGGAGATATATTGCTGGGCCGGGAGGGAAGATGTGGAAAACAGGAGCAGGGCAAAGGCCGCGAATATATATTTTGTGAGGTAACGAAAAGAGATGGCCTGGGATTTCATTCTATTTCTTTAAGCAAGGTTACGAACCACTGCACGGACTGCCCGAAAAGGGGGATTGCAACGGTTTTATATTCATCGAGAAGTTCGCCGGTGAATTTCCGGTAGAATTCCATATCGGGGCACTCCGCCATAAGGGCGTATGTGAATCCGGCGGGCTGGGTGCCCTCGTGAAGTACCCGGAAAAAGCGGACGCCCGAAGATCCGTTTTTCTTCAGAAAAGGAATATATTTACCCTTCACCAATTCGAGCCACCGGCCGTGTACCGCCGGCTCCACGAAAAAAGAGATATTCACCGTATAAGACATATCGAGGGTAAAGTTAATATATATTTTGCGGGGTTGAAAATCACCGCCACCCCCAACTGGGTCGGCGATCCGGAGGATGTTCTCCGTGGAAAAGATTTTTAGGCAATGTTTTGTTTTATAGCGAACAATCGCTACCTTTGCACTCCAAATTATATCTTATTTGATGTACGTAATAGTAGAAATTGCAGGTCAGCAGTTTAAGGCTGAGAAAGGACGAAAGCTCTATGTTCACCGTCTGCAGGGGGATGAAGGTTCCTCTGTGAGCTTCGACCGGGTACTGCTAACGGATAACGACGGTCAGGTAAATGTGGGAACACCTGTTGTAGAAGGGTCCCAGGTAAAAGCAACGATCCTACGCCACCTTAAAGACGACAAAGTAATCGTTTTTAAGAAAAAGCGCAGGAAAGGATACAGGGTTAAGAACGGCCACCGCCAATATCTCACCCAGATCCTTATAGAAGACATCATCGCATAAGTTAAAACGGTAGAACAATGGCACACAAAAAAGGAGTAGGTAGTTCGAAGAACGGCCGTGAGTCGGAAAGCAAAAGACTCGGAGTCAAGCTTTTCGGAGGCCAGTTTGCAAAAGCGGGCAATATCATCATCCGCCAGAGGGGTACCGTGCACAACGCCGGCGAGAACGTAGGGATGGGCAAAGACCATACGCTCTTCGCACTTGTCGACGGAACGGTATCGTTCAAAAAGAAAGCCTCGGGCAAATCTTACGTCAGCGTCACTCCTATTGCAGAATAGCTGGCGCCGGGCGGCAATAATAAAAAAGGGAACGAAAACTCGTTCCCTTTTTTGTATGGAAAATCAGTCTGTTCGGTCGGATAATAGAACGTTTTGTAAAAAATTTAAAAAATCCTTGCAACGTATCGTTACCTTGCCGCATCTATAATAAAGCCCTGTCCGGCAGACCCGCCATTGGGGCGGGTAGCCTGGGGTAGTAAACGAAAATGATAAATTAATACAAACACACATTAAACAATAAGTAAAATGAAAAACATGAAGAAATTTTTGCTCGCCCTTCTCGTAGTAGCGATTCCCGTAACCTTCTCTCGTGCAGCGACGACGACGACGATAACGACGACGATCCTACCCTAGCATCCGAGATAGCCGGCACATATAGCTGCACTTACGATGTTACCGAATTGCAGGTGTTTGACGAAAGCATGACACTCCGGATAACCGCCACCGCCGAAAAAACCATTACGATCTCCTTCGGCAATTTGAGCCTTATGGGCGGACTCGCCACCGCCTCGATTCCCGATATTACGGGGATTACGATTTCCGGAGATACGGGGAATGTAACCATTCCCAGTACCGATAAAACCGTCGAGCTGGGTCTCGGAGGTTTAGCGGAAGCATTAGACGGATTGGAGGCGAAAGTAAGTTTATCCGGCAGCGTTAAAGACAGCGAAGAATTGACTCTGAACGTTGTCGTATCGGCAGACGAACTTGCTGCAATCGGTACTACGACTCTTACGATTCCTATTACCGGAACAAAGAACTAATTTTAAGTACCATACCCAAAAAAGCCACCTCCGGGTGGCTTTTTTTGTTCTCGACTGCCCTCTATTCCACATAGAGCACCAGCCCCTTGAGGTATTCGCCCTCGGGATGGTAGATATTGACCGGATGGTCGGCGGGCTGGGACAGGCGGTGAAGCACCCGAACGCTGCGCCCGGCGATCGCCGCGGCGGAGAATACCATAGTCCGGAACTGGTCTGCCAATACGGCCTGCGAACAACTGAAAGTAAACAGGATTCCTCCCGGCTCTATCTTGGCAATCGCCGAGGCGTTCAGCCTGCGGTATGCCTGCAGGGCGTTGGGAACGGCCTTCAGGTGCTTTGCAAAAGCGGGCGGGTCGAGTATTATCATATCGTAGCGTCCGTCGGTGTCCCTCACGAACTTCGTAGCATCGGCCGTAAAGGCGCGGTGCGGGGTGCCGGCGCCGAAATTAAGTAACACATTACGGTCGGCCATCTCCACGGCATACCCCGAACTGTCTACCGAATCGACACTGGCGGCCCCTCCGCCGAGGGCAAATATCGAGAATCCTCCCGTATAACAGAATGTATTGAGTACCCGCCGACCCCGGGCGAACTGCATCACCAGTCTGCGGCTCTCCCGCTGGTCGAGGAAAAGCCCGGTTTTCTGGCCGCGCTCCCAGTCGACGGCAAATTTCCGACCGCTCTCGAGGACTATCTTTTCTTCCTGGTCTGGGTAATCTTCCGCCTTCCAAAGGTAGCCGTCGGCGGCATCGAGGCCGGCATTGAACGGCGCCGTCCGGCTGCTCTTGTCATATACGGCACGCAACTCCCCACCGAGGACTTCCCGCAGGGCGGCACATATATCTTCCCGGTGGACGAACATACCCACGCTGTGGCATTGCATCACAGCCGTATCGCCGTATATATCGACGATAAGCCCCGGGAGCATATCCCCTTCGCCGTGGATAAGGCGGTAACAGGTGGTCTCCCTCGAGCCGGCCAGCCCGAGCGCTTTACGGACTGCGTAAGCACCCGCAGTGCGTTTTATCCACCACGCCCTGTCGATGGGTTCATCCCGGAAAGTAAGTACTCTCACCGCGATCGAGCCGATCTGGCAATGGCCCCGGGCAAGAAACTTTCCGCCGCTGTCGCACACGTCCGCTATGGTGCCCTCTTCGAGCTGGCCGTCGGCACGGGCCAGGGCTCCTGAGAACACCCACGGGTGCCGTCGAAGGAGAGATTCCTCCTTGTTTCTTTTGAGATATAGTTTCGGATACATCGTTCTTATTCTTCGGGTGCCTCCAGGGCGGTTCGATCCATTTCCTGCGCGGCTTTACGGGCCAACATCTTCTTTTTATATCTCCTGCGGCGGACGTTGCGGGCCCGGTTCTTCTTGAGCCGCTTTTCCGGGTCGACCTCCCTGGGCGGAGCGGGCTCTGGCTCGGCAAGCGGATTC
>JAJBVJ010000042.1 GCA_020859875.1 Rikenellaceae bacterium | reverse complement strand
ACCGATGAACCACGGATCTATCTTGGTCAGATCGTGTATCTTTTCCACGGTATAACCTTGCGCGAAGGCTTCGGCTACGGCGAAAATACGCAGGTCGGTGTGGTTGGAAAGTTCGCTTTCTATATCTTCGAACTCGAGTTCGCGGTTGCCCACGAAGCCGTGCATTCCCTGACCTATCATCCGCAGCCCCTTCTGTATGACCTCCTCGAAGGAGCGGCCGATCGACATTATCTCGCCCACGGACTTCATGCTCGAGCCGATAATGCGGGAAACCCCGGCGAATTTACCCAGATCCCAGCGCGGTATTTTACATATGAGGTAGTCGAGCGAGGGAGCCGCGTATGCCGAGTTGGGGGTACCCATCTCACCGATCCGGTCGAGAGTATTGCCCAGAGCGAGTTTCGCCGCCACGAAGGCCAGCGGATATCCGGTAGCCTTGGAAGCCAGGGCCGACGAGCGGCTCAGTCGGGCATTAACTTCTATGACCCGGTAATCGTCCGTCTGGGAATTGAATGCGTATTGGATGTTGCATTCGCCCACGATACCTATATGGCGTATGACTTTCCGGGAGAGTTCCTGGAACATCGTGAGCTCATTTTCGTCCAGCGAACAGGTCGGGGCTACCACTATACTCTCCCCGGTGTGAATGCCCAGGGGGTCGAAATTCTCCATGCTCGCCACCGTGAAGCAGTGGTCGTTTGCGTCGCGGATAACCTCGAACTCGATCTCTTTCCAACCTTTGAGGGATTCTTCGATAAGTATCTGCTTCGAGAAGGCAAAGGAGCTTTCGCACATGGTGCGGAACTGCTCCATATTTTCACAAATACCGCTGCCAAGACCACCCAGGGCGTACCCCGACCGCACCATGATCGGAAAGCCGATCTTCCGGGCGGCCTCTACCGCATCTTCCATGCTCTCCACGGCCTGGCTCACAGGGGTCTTCACCCCGATCTGGTCCAGTTTCTTAACGAAAAGGTCGCGGTCTTCGGTCGCCATGATCGCTTCGACGGAAGTACCGAGCACCCTCACTCCGTATTTTTTGAGCACTCCCCCAAGATAAAGCTCAGTGCCGCAATTGAGGGCTGTCTGGCCCCCGAAGGCCAGCAATATGCCGTCCGGACGCTCTTTTTTTATGATCTCCTCGACAAAATATGGCGTGACGGGCAGGAAATATACCTTGTCGGCAACCCCTTCCGAAGTCTGTATCGTTGCGATGTTGGGATTTATAAGGACGGTGGATATACCCTCTTCGCGGAGGGCTATCAGGGCCTGGGAGCCCGAGTAATCGAATTCCCCGGCCTGCCCGATCTTCAGGGCTCCGGAACCGAGTACGATTGCTTTTTTAATACCGAGGGATTCGCACATGCGCTGTTGGTTTGGACGGTTAGTAAAGTGTTTTTCAATCCAACAAAATTAAGATATTTCCCGCTCTTTCACCTACTGCGCGGGCAAAGAACTTTCCGCCCGGCGGGAATATCGGCCTTACTTTCGAATAAAGACCGTGCGGGGTTTTACCCGAACGGGAATAATTACTATATTTGCCTTGTCCGGCGGATCGCTGATCCGGTTCGCCGCCCTCGGTAACCTGCCGAGAACCGAAACATAAGGGTAGGCCCTTATAAAGACGCGAACACGGTTTCATGCAGGAGGACAGGTACGACCCGGAAACAGAGACTCATGGCTCTGGATCCGGCCTGTCCTGCATACAGTGTTCGCGCATAAAGTGTTTCGGTTCTCAGGCCGGGGAAAGAGCCTTTTTCCAAAATAAAAACCGCCATAATTCGGCGGTTTCTGTTTTTTCGGATGACGGTCATTTACCGTTCCAGGTAAGAGAATATCTTTCCGCTCAGGTAGAGGAGGGTTATCTCGGAAAGTTTCGTATCGAACTGCGCCTGTACGAGCCTCTCCTCGGCGTCCAGCAGACTGGTCTGCGCTTCACGGAGCTCGATGCCCGACAGCTGTCCCAGTCGGTAGCGCTCCATGGCGATGTCGTAGTTGTCGCGGGCGGTCTCCAGGTTATCCTGCTCCAACTTGGTCAGGCTTATATTGTTATGGTAGGCCATCCATGCGTCGGAGAACTCCTTTTTCAGGGAATTTTCGGTTTGCCGATATGCCAGCCGACTGTTTTCCAGCTCCAGCCTGGCGTTGCGCTCCCGCCGTTTCTGGTTATTTCCGTCGAAGATATTGATCCCGACCGAGACCCCGTAGTTGAGGCCCAGGTTGCGCTGCCATCTGTAATTGTATGTCCCGCCGCTTCCGTACCAGTTTTGGGTATATCCGTAGCCGGTGTTGACCCTTACGTAGGGGTAGCGGCCGCTTTTGACAAGTTTGAGGTCCAGTTGGGAGATGTCTTCGCCTTTGCGGGAGATTTCCAGATATGTATTGTCGTGCAGCAGACCCCTCTCCAGATCTTCCCTGGCGAGGTTTTCGTCGAATACGATGACCGAGTCGGCAGCGATTACCGGGGCGTCTATATCGTCCAGGGCCATAAGTTCGTTGAGCCCGGTGCGGACATTGTGCATGGTCTCGTATTGCTTGATCAACTGCGACCGGTCGAAGTTGAGGTCGACGTTGGCCTGCTGGAGGTCGAGCCTCGACTGGGAGCCTATCTGATAATGGGCCTCCACGATGCGCACCCTCTCCTGCGAGAGGCTCACTGCGTACCGGAGATTCTGCAGGCGCCTGTACTGACGGATATATCCGTAATATTCGGTTGCAAAGCGGGCAATGAAATCCTCGATCGTAAGTCGAAGGGACAGCTCCCCGATCTGTTGAAGTTCCTGAAGCCGGGAGTAGGTGGTACGGATGCCGAACCCTTCGAATAGCGTCCATGCCACCTCAGGGCCGGCTGTGACGGTGTAATTGTGTATACCGTTGTAGGAGGGTGTATCTTCCCTTTTCGTGTTGTTGAGAGAACCGGAATAGCCGGCACCGAAACTGATATAGGGATAATAGCCTGCATTTGCTCGTGTGGCGTTATTATCGGCTATACGGGCCGTATTGCGCTCGATGAGAATATCGAAATTCTGCCGGAAACCGACCGTAAGGCATTCGGCCAGACTCATCGGTATCTGGTTCCATGTGCTGTCGGCACGCTCCCTCTCCCAGAAATAACCCTGTATCGATTCATCCGTGCTCTCGGGA
Organism: Rikenellaceae bacterium; assembly: GCA_020859875.1. GTDB lineage: Bacteria > Bacteroidota > Bacteroidia > Bacteroidales > Rikenellaceae > WRDF01. The sequence continues at coordinate 4,067 of JAJBVJ010000042.1, read as the reverse complement.
ATTCCCCCCGAGGGCCGGGCATCTGTTTTACCGACAGCCATAATGAGCGATAAGGCCGCCAGGATGTATTTTATCAAAGAGTTTCGTCTCATCATTTGATGCAGTTTATTCGGCGGCCAATGCCGGGGTTCCCTCCACTGGATTTTCCCCGGAGGGCGGTTCTGTTCCCGGTTTCACCTTTTTGCTTCTGTCCGTGGAGATGTACATATACATGGCCGGAACTATATAGAGGCTTATAAGGGTCGACACCACCAGGCCCCCGACAACCGCCGTTCCCATCGCAATTCGTCCGTTGGCCCCCTCTCCGCTTGCAAAGACCAGGGGCATCATGCCCAGGATGGAGGAAAAACTCGTCATGAGAATCGGCCGCAGGCGCTGTTCCGAGGCCCCCTGTATGGCTTCCGGTTTCGCCTCTCCCGCCTGCTGCCGCTGATTTGCGAATTCGACGATCAGGATGCCGTTCTTCACCACCAGCCCGATCAGCATGATTATCCCGATCTGACTAAATATATTCATGGTCACGCCGCTGAAATACATGAATATCAAGGCACCGGCGATAGCCAGCGGCACGGTGAGCATTATGACGAACGGGTCTTTGAAACTTTCGAATTGGGCGGCCAGGATCAAAAAGATAAGCAGGATCGCCAGCAGGAACGCGAACATAAGACTCGACGAGCTCTCCCGGAAATCCTTGGATTCTCCGGAAAGGGTGGTGCGGAACGTGTCGTCCAGAACCTCGGCCGCTATCCGATCCATCTCGTCGAGCCCCTGGCCTATGGTGACCCCGGGAGCGAGGCCGGCCGATACGGTAGCCGAATTGAACCTGTTGTAGCGGTAAAGTGTGGGCGGGGAAACCGTCTCGTTCAGTTCCACGATATTGTCCATCTGTATCATATCCCCGCGGGAATTGCGCAGGTATATCGTTCGAAGGTCGACGGGAGTGTTCCTCTGCTGGCGGTTGATCTCCCCGAGTATCTGATACTGCTTGCCGTTCATATAGAAATACCCCATCCTCTGCCCGCTGAGGGCATACTGGAGCGTTTGTCCTATATCCATGGTGCTGATCCCCAGAATGGCAGCCTTGTCGCGGTTAATCAATATCTGGGTTTCGGGTTTGGTGAATTTGAGGTTCACATCGGCCATGCGGAACATCCCGCTTTCGTTGACCTTATCCATAAAGAGCGGAATGTACTCTTCGAGCTTGTCGAGATTCTGTCCCTGCAGTACATATTGTATCGGCATTCCCCCGCGCCTTCCGCCGAAGGTGGATTGCTGCTGAACGAACGCCCTGGCTTCTGTCCGCTTGGAAACCGCCGCGGTGAGCTGGTTGGCGATCTCCATCTGGCTGCGGCTCCGCTCGCCGATGTCGGAAAGCATTATACGCGAAAATCCGAATCCCGACCGGGCCATCGAGACCAGCAGCCTGCTTTCGGGCACGAGCGAGTCGGCCATCTCATTGACCTGGTCTACGAAGTCCCTGTAATATTCGTATGTCGCACCTTCCGGAGCGCTCATCCGCATGGTGATCTGCGAACGGTCTTCCAGGGGAGCCATCTCCGAGGGAATAGTGATCCCGAGCCACCATATCACCCCGAGCGTTACGAGCATGACCGGCCAGGTGATATACCGGTGAGCGAGAAAGTAGCCGAGCGAGCGGCTGTAAATATTATTGAGCCATATAAAGAAGGGCTCTGTCTTCCGGTAGAACCAGTTGCGCTCCCCTTCTCTTTTTTTAAGAAGCTTCGTAGCGAGCATCGGCGTGAAGGTAAGGGCCACGAACGACGATATTATCACCGCTCCCGAGATGACAATGCTGAATTCCCGGAAGAGCCTCCCCGTCATCCCTTCGAGGAATACTATCGGGAAGAAAACCGCAACGAGTGTGATGGTGGTGGAAATCACCGCGAAGAATATCTCTTTCGAACCCTCTATCCCGGCATGGAAAGGATCCATACCGTTCTCGATCTTCTGGTATATGTTCTCTGTAACCACGATAGCGTCGTCCACGACCAGACCGACGGCAAGCACCACGGCGAGCATCGACAGCACATTGATCGAGAATCCGCCCAGGTACATTACGAAGAACGACCCGATAAGCGAGACGGGTATAACCACGCAGGGCACCAGCGTTACCCTCCAGTCGCGCAGGAACAGGAAGATTATAATCACCACGAGAATGAAAGCGATGATTATGGTCTGCTCCACCTCCTCGATGGAAGCCCGGACGAATTTGGTGTCATCCGAGACGATCTCGATTACAACGTCGTCGGGAAGGTCTTTTTCCATAACTGCGAGGCGCCTCTGCGCCTCGTCGGATATGTCGATCTGGTTGGCTCCCGGCTGCGGTATAACCACGACGCTGACCTGCGGCACGCCGTTTACCTTGAGGGAATTCTGCCTGTTTTCCGGCCCGAGTTCCGCTTCGCCGATGTCACGGAAACGCACGACCCTCTGGTCGGTCTCTTTGATTATGAGGTTGTTGAACTCTTCGGGGTTTACCATAAGGCCCATCGTGCGGATGGACAGTTCGAGATTGTCGCCCTCTATATTGCCGGCGGGAAGCTCGACATTTTCCAGGTCGATAGCATTTTTGACATCGATGGGTGTAAGGCCGTAGGCGGCCATTTTGACCGGGTCGAGCCACAGCCGCATCGAGTATCTCGCCTCGCCCCATATCTCCACGGCACTCACGTTTTGGATGGTCTGCAGCTGCTCCTTTATGGTGAGATCGGCGATTTCCGTCAGCTCGAGCAGGGAACGCTTTTCGCTGCGGATCGAGATCTGCATTATGGGGTTGGAGTCCGAGTCGGCTTTGGTTACCGTGGGGGGGTCGCAGTCGCGCGGAAGTCTCCGCTGGGCAGCCGAAACCTTATCTCTCACGTCGTTGGCCGCCGTCTCCAGATCGACGCTCAACTCGAATTCGATCGTGATACGGCAGGAACCCTGGCTGCTCGAGCTGGTCATCGCCCGGATGCCGGGGATACCGTTAAGGCTTTGTTCGAGCGGTTCGCTGATCTGGTTCATTATCACGTCGGCATTGGCTCCCGGGTAGGAACGCGATACCGTGATAATAGGATTGTCGATATTGGGATATTCGCGGACGCCCAGATAGGTGTAGCCCACCAAACCCAGTATGACGATGATGAGCATCATCACCGTGGAGAGGACGGGCCTGCGGATACTGGTTTCGGATAAGGTCATCGGTTCGGCTTTGAGGGCTGGCAATTTGAGGGGTTTACTCTTCGCCGGAACGGGCGATGCTGTTTATGGTAACGGGCATCCCGTCGCGCAGCTGCATGACCCCGGTGGTTATCAGGGTGTCTCCCCTTGCCAGGCCGCGCGTTACCTGTACGGTGCTGGAGGTACGCAGACCTTTATTTATCTCCACCTGACGGGCGAAGCCGTTGTCGTAGACGTAAGCAATGTCCCGTCCGAATTCGGCGATCATGGACAGGCTGGGGATAACTATTGTGCTGGCGAAACGGTTTAGCTTGATGCTGACCGAGGCGAAATACCCGGGTCTGAGCCTTTCACCTGGATTGTCGTAGAGGGCTCTCGCCTTGATTGCGAAATTCTCCCCCACGCGCGATTCGAGAGCATAGACCGTGGCATGGAAAACCTTTTGCTCCCCCTCCACGGTAAAGGTGATAGGGGTTCCCGGGCCGACGAATCCCGCCTCCGACTCATTGAGTGAGAACTCTATTTTTAGCGGGGATAATTTTGTAAGCCTGGTTACGATGGTGGTCGGGGAGGCGTAGCTCCCCTCACTGACCAGTCTGAGGCCCACCACACCGTCGAACGGGGCCCGCAGTTCGGTCTGGTCGATACGCGCCCTGACCAGCTCGATGTCTGCCATAAGGGTTTCGAGGTCGGTAGATACCGATTCGAAAGATTCCTGGCTCACTGCATCGCGGGCCAGCAGGGCCTCCTGTCTTTTTACCCTGTCCTGGGCCAGCGGAACCTGTGCTTCGAGTTTTTTGAGCTCTGCCAGAAGCGGCTTATCGTTGACTTTTGCCAGCAAGTCGCCCTTTTTGACGTGGCTTCCTTCGCGGAAATGTATCTCGGTG
>JAJBVJ010000194.1 GCA_020859875.1 Rikenellaceae bacterium | reverse complement strand
ATTCCGCGGAGGCCGCCGGTGCCGAACTCCAGATCTTTATAAAAAGATTCGGTGAGCTCCTTCGGGTCGTTTTCCATCAGGTAGCGAACCTGTTGTTTAGTTTGGTCGTCGTAACTTCCTTCAAGCCATTTAGTAGCTTTTTCGGTTACCAGAGTATCCAATTCTTCATTCATTACGATATAGTTTTTACTTATGTTAAAAGGTTTCTCTCTTGAAAATTATTATAAACAAATATATTGAAAAAAAGATGATTTCTCACTTTCAAGGCCTTAAAACGAGGGCCTGTTCGAGGCCCTTTCCGGTTATAGTAATTAATATCAATTTAGCAACCTGAGGGCATATTTTTTTTTGAAAAATTATATACATTTTTGTAATGCAAAATTAACGAATACCAAACCCCCTTCATGTTAGTTTCAACGCAGACGTATAGTGATATATGGCAGGATTGTCTGTCTCGTATCAAAGAGCAAACCTCTGAGGACGAGTTTGTTAAGTGGTTTCAGCCTATTGTTCCGCTTAACTTCGACGGCACTACCCTGCAGCTGCGCGTACCCAACGAAAGCTATGTGTATCACATAGAAAAGAACTACCTCAGCTTCCTCCGTCCGATCCTTTTCCAGCTCTTCGGAATGAAGACCCGCCTTCGCTATGTAATGCCAAAATCGGAGCCTGTGCAGGCGACCGTCGTCAAAGGATCGGACACCACTGCAATTAACAAATTTATTGCCCAAACCGATACTGCGAACATTAAAAATCCCTTTATCCTGCCCGGCATCAGAAAAGCCGTCGTAGACCCGCAGTTAAATCCCGGCTACACTTTCGATTCTCATATCGAGGGAGAGTGCAACAGGCTGGCGAGGTCGGCAGGTCTCGCAGTGGCGGTCAACCCCGGAAATACCCCCTTCAATCCCCTCTATATTTACGGGGACTCCGGGCTCGGCAAGACCCATATAGTCCAGGCCATAGGGAACGAAGTACGCCAGCGGCATCCGCATATGCAGGTACTTTATGTGTCGATGAACAAATTTCAGGCCCAGTACACCCACGCCATCCTGAACAAGGAATTCAACGATTTCATCCACTTTTATCAGATGATAGACGTGCTGATAATCGACGATATCCAGGAACTGGCCGGAAAAGAGAAGACGCAAAACGCTTTCTTCACCATTTTTAACCACCTCCAACTCTCGGGAAAGCAGCTGATAATCACCTCGGATAAACCTCCCGTGGAGCTCAAAGACATCGAGCAGCGGCTCATCACCCGCTTCAAGTGGGGGCTTTCGGCCCAGCTCTGCCAGCCGGATTTCGAAACCAAAGTCAAAATCATCCGAAGCAAGGCCGCGCGCATCGGTGCCCAAATACCCGAGGAAGTGGTGCACTACCTTGCCGAGAATATCAATGCGAACATACGTGAAATAGAGGGAGCACTCTCGTCACTGGTTGCCAACGCTTCATTTTTAAACAAAAAGATTTCCACCTCGCTGGCTAAAGAGATACTTAAGGTATATGTCAAGTTCTCCTTAAAGGAAATAACCATCGAACATATCAACAAGACGGTATGCGACTACCTTAAACTGGATCCCGATAAATTCAACTCCCCGAAGCGGACACGAGAGATCGCCCAGGCACGGCAGGTCGCCATGTACCTTAGCAAGAAGCATACAAAAGCTCCGCTTACCTCGATAGGGGCGGCCATAGGAGGAAAAAACCATGCTACGGTTCTCCATGCCTGCAAGGCGGTCTCGAACCTGATCGAAACCGACAAAGTCTTCAAGCGCCAGATCGAAGAGATAGAGCGCAAAGTATTAGGGAAATAAATTCTATCTATTAAATAATATTTCTCCCCAGAATTTGTTGCCGGAACACTTGTATGAGTGTTCCGGATTTTTTTTGGTATAATGGAACCAATTTCAGAGTTTTTTCTTCCGGCAGTGTGGCGCAGCCGGGTATGTATCGCTAAAAAAGATTATCTTTACCTGTTAATAAACATAAAGTTTTGCCATGCTGAATATTGGAGACAAAGCTCCGGATTTTACCGCGAACGACCAGAACGGAGATCCTGTTTCGCTGACCTCGTTGAAAGGGAAAAAGGTAGTACTATATTTCTACCCGAAGGACAACACCCCCGGCTGCACGGCCGAAGCATGCAGCCTGCGCGACGGCAAAAGCGAACTGGAAAGGATGGGGTTCGTGATACTTGGCGTCAGTCCGGACAGCGAAAAATCGCACCGCGGATTTATCGAAAAGCAATCACTTAACTTCACCCTTATTGCCGACACCGACAAGGCCGTTGCCAAAGCTTATGGAGCCTGGGGGCCCAAGAAATTTATGGGGCGCCAGTACGAGGGCATACTTCGCAAAACGTTCATTATCGACGAACAGGGGAATATCGAAAAGATATTCGACAAGGTCGATACGAAAAGACATTTCGAGCAGATCGCCGATTCGTATAAATAACGGCTTTTGATAGAAAGGGATTACATACTGGTGCTGATAAAACAACTCACCCGTTTGATCGCGAAACTGCTGCGCCTGAAAACGGACGGGGACTTTGATGCTATGGATGGAGTGATCTACGAAGCGTTAAAGACCGCCGGTATAGACGGGCAGGATTCGCTTACGGCTAAAGAAAAGATAGGCAAAATAGAGGATGAAGGGGTGCTGGTGTCGTTGCATGAGGCACTGAGAGTTTACCTTTCGGTAAAAATGGATATGCAACTTTCATCGATCGACGGCTGGATCGTCGAATCGCTTAAAGGAAGAAAAAAACTTATTTTGGACATTTAAAATCAAAAATATAAATCGACAAACCATGGCAGAAAGACAACAAATAGACCCGGAAAAACTGAAGGTGCTGAACGCGGTAATGAGCAAGATCGAAAAGGATTTCGGCAAGGGTGCGATCATGCGCATGAACACCGACAAGGTGGAAGATATAGCAGTGATCCCTTCGGGTTCGCTCACGCTCGACATTGCGCTCGGCGTGGGCGGGTACCCTAAGGGAAGGGTAGTGGAGATATACGGCCCCGAGTCTTCGGGCAAGACCACCCTTGCGATCCACGCGATTGCTGAGGCGCAGAAAGCGGGCGGCATCGCCGCTTTCATCGATGCGGAACACGCATTCGACAGTTTTTACGCCCAAAAATTGGGCGTAGACGTGGCGAACCTGCTCATCTCCCAGCCCGACAACGGCGAGCAGGCCCTCGAAATAGCGGACAACCTTATCCGTTCGAGCGCGGTCGATATCGTAGTTATAGACTCGGTTGCGGCCCTAACCCCCAAAGCGGAAATAGAGGGCGATATGGGAGAATCGAAGATGGGGCTTCAGGCAAGGCTTATGTCACAGGCTCTTCGCAAATTAACGGCCAGCATAAGCAAGACAAAAACGGTGTGCATCTTTATCAATCAGCTCAGGGACAAGATCGGCATCGTCTACGGGAATCCCGAAACTACCACGGGCGGCAACGCACTGAAATTCTATGCGAGCGTGCGTATCGACATCCGCAAATCGACGACTATCAAGGACGGCGACACCCAGTTGGGCGTCCGTGCAAAGGTGAAAGTCGTTAAAAATAAGGTCGCTCCTCCCTTCCGCAAAGCGGAATTCGATATAATTTACGGTGAAGGCATCTCGAAGATCGGAGAGATACTCGATCTGGCGGTGGAAAACGAGATAATCAAAAAAAGCGGATCGTGGTTCTCCTATGGCGATACCAAGATCGGGCAGGGCAGGGATGCGGTGAAAGAACTGCTGATGTCCAACGAAGAGCTTGCCGGCGAAATCGAGGCAAAGGTGCGCCAGGTGCTCAGTCCGGCGGCGGAAGCATAACAACCGCCAGGCCAACTTGTCCACAGGGGACGGGAACGGCAGGAAATATGTAAATTATTTGATGGACCGGAATTATCCGGCCGTCATTGAAACCATGGAATATACCCCGGAAGACGAAATACTCATAAGCGGACAATTCGAAAAGCTCCTCGATAGCTGCAATAAAGTGGCCACCACCGAGGACGACTGGGATATTATCCGCCGGGCCTTCTTTCTGGCAAAAGAAGCCCATAAAGGGGTGCGCCGTCGTTCGGGAGAACCATACATAACGCATCCTCTCGCCGTGGCCCGGATCGTTGTGGATGAGATCGGCCTGGGGGTAAAATCCGTTGTGGCATCGCTGCTCCACGATGTGGTCGAGGACACCTCCTACACGGTAGAGGAGATCGAGGCCATGTTCGGCCCTAAAATCGCTTCGATGGTGGACGGCCTTACTAAGATGGCGGGCGTTTTCACGGCAGATACCTCGGAGCAGGCCGAGAATTTTCGGAAAATGCTGCTCACGCTTTCCGACGACGTCAGAGTGATACTTATTAAGATTGCCGACCGCCTACACAATATGCGGACACTCGGGTCGATGCCCCCGGCAAAACAGATCAAGATCACCAGCGAAACGATCTTCCTCTTCGCCCCCCTCGCTTATCGCCTCGGCCTTTATACGATCAAAACGGAACTGGAAGATCTCAGCCTAAAGTATCGGTTTCCCGAGCAGTATAAAGAGATTAAGCAAAAACTTCAACATACGGAAGTTAGCCGCAGTAAATTCATCGATACATTTAACGAACCCATCAGGCAGAGGCTAAAAGAGAGCGGTATCGATTTCGATATTTCGGGAAGGGTAAAAAGTATTTACTCCATCTGGTCGAAGATGCAACGCAAACAGATTCCGTTCGAAGAGGTTTACGATCTGTTCGCCATCCGGATCATTTTCCGCCCTTCACCCCTGATCCCCGAAAAATCACAGTGCTGGCACATATACTCCCTTATAACCGACATCTATAAACCCAAACCCGACAGGATTCGGGATTGGGTCAATATTCCGAAAGCCAACGGGTACGAAGCGCTCCATGCAACGGTTATGGGCCCGCAGGGTATGTGGGTGGAAGTTCAAATACGCTCCGAAAGGATGGAGGACGTCGCCGAGAAGGGTTTTGCCGCTCACTGGAAATATAAGCAGGATAGTATCTCCAAGGATGAGGACGAGTTCGACAAATGGCTGAAAAAGGTACGCGAAGCCCTGAACAGCCCTACGGAGAACGCCGTGGATTTTCTGGATAACTTCCGGACGACCCTCTACACAACCGAAATCGTGGTCTTTACCCCCAAAGGAGAATCCCGCAAAATGCCTATGGGGGCTACGGCCCTCGATTTCGCCTATGATATACATACAAATGTGGGAAACAAGGCGATAGGAGCGAAGATAAACCACAAGATCGAATCTATCTTTACCCCGATTATGAGCGGCGACCAAATCGAGATAATAACATCGGACAATTCCCATCCCAAACCCGAATGGATAGAGCATGTGGCGACCGCTAAAGCCCGCCAGTCCATAAAGAATTACCTGAAAAAAGACAGGCAGAACAATATCGAGAGAGGTAAAGAGATACTCGAAGAAAAGATGAAGGAGTACGGTGTGCCTATAAGCGCCCGGGTTTTCCGGAAAGTACTGCCGGCATATGAATCCAGAACAAAGGACGAATTTTACAGCAAACTCGGGGCCGGTCTGATAGACCTCGACGGAATAGGCAAAGTTCTTCGTGAAAACGCAGCAAGTAAAACTCTTAAATTTTGGACAATACAACTTGCAAATCCATTAAAGATATTCGGCGGAGGAGATAAAAAGAAGACCCAGAGAAATATCCCTACGGTAAGTGCAGACGAACCCGAATTTACTATCGCCCCCTGCTGCAGCCCGATCCCGGGCGATACCGTAATAGGGTACAAGGATCCGGAATCCGGGAAAATAGATGTTCATAAAACATCATGCGACGAACTCACCCGGTTGGCTTCCCAACACGGAGACCGGATCACTTCGGTAAAATGGTCGAGCCATAAGGCGATGTCATACCTGTCGGTGCTCGAAATCAGAGGAATAGACAGGGTAGGGATCTTATTGGAAATAACCCAGGTTATTACAGGGGAACTCAATATTAATATACGCGAAATGCACATACAAAGTCACGACGGCATATTCGAGGGGGAAATTTCGGTATACGTTATGAATATAGACGACCTGAATATGGTGATCGACAAGGTCGCAAAAGTTAAAGGCGTGGAATATGCCAGGCGGCGTAAGAGATAAAATTATTATATTTAAAAAATTTAGGGCGATGCGGAAATCTTTACCGGTAAGCTCGCACGATGCCGACCTCATTTCCCACACAAATAAACCCACTAATTTGCCGATATAATGGATGCAGAATTAATCATAATACTTGTAGCGGTCGGGCTTTCAATACTCTCCGGAGTCAATAAAGCCAAGAAAAAGAAGGCGGAAGTTGGGCACAGCTCACCCGGTCAAGCCCAACCACGGGAGGATGACGATCCCTGGGCCACGATCCGCAAATATATAGAGGAAGCCCAAAACGACGATCGGCAGCCACAACCGGCAAAAGAAGCTAACGTGCAGGTAAGACACATTGCCCGTGAAGAAAATCCGAATACCAATGCGGCGAGAAAAACACTACGGGATAAAGAGGGGAAGAGCCGCAATAGGGGTAGGGAGGAGATCGATCCAATACCGGAAATAACCATGGAATCCAATGATTTCCTGGAAGATTTCGATTTGCAAAAAGCGGTAATATATAGCGAGATACTCAAACCGAAATACGAAGATATATATTAACTAAAGTAATACCTCACCTAAACCTTCGATTAATGCCGACTATATTTTCAAGGATAATAAACGGAGAAATTCCGAGCTATAAAATTGCGGAAGATGAGAATTTTTATGCCTTTCTCGATATAAATCCCCTTAAAAAAGGACATACCCTCGTCGTGCCGAAAAAAGAAACTGACTATATTTTCGATCTGGACGACGATACATTGGCCGAAATGATAATATTTGCTAAAAAGGTCGCCGATAAGATTAAAAAAGCCATGGACTGCAAGAGGGTGGCCGTGATCGTTTTGGGCCTCGAAGTGCCGCATGCACATATCCATCTCATTCCGATCGACCGGGAAAGCGATATTGATTTTAGAAAAAAACTCAAATTATCCCCTGAAGAGTTCGAAGCAATACAGATAAAAATCACTACATAAAATTACATACGTAACCTTTGAAATATCCCCAGCTGTTTAAAGCGGGGGATATTTTATTTCCTCATATAGATCTAATGATTTACACATGTAATCCACGCCCACTCTGTTTTAATGAGATTATTTAAGTGAATTGATTAATATTTATT
>JAJBVJ010000170.1 GCA_020859875.1 Rikenellaceae bacterium | reverse complement strand
TACGAAAGCAAATGGGACGACCTGAAGGTATTTATCCAGTACGGGGTGATAACCGAGGAGAAATTCGCCGAGAAGGCCGAAGGGTTCCTCCTGGTGAAAAATACCGAGGGGGCCTATTACACCATGGAAGAATACAAGGAAAAAGTGAAGGAGAACCAGACCGACAAGCACGGTACCCTTATATATCTGTACACCAACGACGTGACGGGCAAATATTCTTTCGTAGAGTGCGCAAGGTCCAAAGGCTACGACGTGCTGGTGATGGACGGCCAGCTGGACAACCATTTCGTGAACTGGTACGAGAATAAGAACCAACAGACCAGATTTGTCCGCGTAGATTCCGACGTGATCGAGAAGCTGATCCAGAAAGATTCCAACCTCTCGATGTCGCTTAGTACGGCCCAGCAGGAGACGCTTCGCCCGGTTTTCGAGGCACAGCTTCCCGCCCAGGACGATAAGATACACTATAACGTCACTTTTGAGGCGCTCGATGCCTCGGCTTCCCCTGTGGTGATAACCCAGAACGAGTATATGCGCCGGATGAAGGACATGGCGGCCGCCGGTGGCGGAGGGGGGATGGCTCAATTTTACGGCCAGATGCCCGACAATTACACCATTGCAGTGAACGGTAACCACCCGCTGGTAGTAGATATCCTGGACGACGTGGAAAGTAAATATGGCGATAAACTGGCCAAGGTCAACAAGAAGATAGATGCCGCACGTTCCGAGCAGAAGGCACTCGACGAGGTGGTTAAGGGAAAGAAAGATGAGGAAATCACCACAGAGGAGAAGGATAAACGGGAAGAGCTCGAGAAGAGGCTGGACGAACTCACCTCCGAAAAGAATTCCAAGCTGCGACAAATCGGAAGCGAGACCCCTCTGGTAAAGCAGCTTGTCGACCTTGCCCTGCTCTCCAACGGTATGCTCAAAGGCGAGAGCCTCGACACGTTCATCCGCCGGAGTGTGGAGCTGATCGGCAAATAGTCCCTTTTGGAAGGAAAGTGAAAATTAGTAACTTCAAATATATTCTATCCAATAAATAGGGGCTAAAGTATATCTGATCGAATTATTATTATCGGGTCGGGAGACCTATATTCTTGGTTTCCCGGCTCTTATTTTAAATATTACGATGTAGTCCCTTCCGGGAAGCATCCTTAAAATAGGGCCCGTGCCTGCAACGGACGACGGATCCATATGCCGATTTTCCCCTGAAAATCGAATGTACGAATGTGCGTATATTCTACAAATTTTATTATTCTTTTTACAGTTTTATTTTTATTCAATAAAAAAACAGCCGCCGGGCTCTTCCCGACGGCTGTTTTCATATTGTTCCGTCTACGGTATCAGCCGATCAGTTTTTTTACCTTTTCTTCGATCACCGGCCTCGGGGGCGCTCCCACCTGCTTGTCTACGATCTCCCCGTTTTTGATGAAGAGGATCGTAGGGATATTGCGGATCGAGTATTTTACGGCGATCCCGTCGTGCTCCTCGATGTTGCATTTTCCGATATTGACGCTGTCCTTATACTCCTCGGCCAGCTCTTCGATGATCGGCCCGATCATACGGCAGGGGCCGCACCATTCCGCCCAGAAGTCGATAACGAGGGGTTTACCGGAATCGATCAATTCCTGGATGTTGTCTGTTGTTATTGCAAGTGCCATAGTGGTAGATTATTGGTTGTTATATTGGTTCGTAAAGTTACACCGACGGTCTGTATTTTTCGTTTCACCGAGGCTTTTTTATTTTATACCGTTATAAGCGCCGGTTATAGCACTACATAAGCGTATATTTATACCGGCCCGTGTCGCAGAAATTTATCAGTTCGGCCGAAAGGTTTATCTTGAACGTTTTGGAGTAGAGTCCCACCGAAACGTCGGTCTCCGGATCGATGACCTTAACCCTGAAAAGTATATTCCCTTTCGAGTCGCGGACGACGGTCGAGAGGTCTTCCACCACCTGGGCAGTGATTTCCTGCAGGGGGATCGTTAGAGTCATCTCCTTTATGAGTGTCTCCTGGGCTTCGGACAACTGCATGATCGAGTTTATCTTCGGTTCCAGTTCGTTTTCATTATACATCCGGGGGACTACCTTGCCCCGCACCAGTAGGTAATAGTCCTGGTACATATATTTGCGGAAATTCTCATAATCCTTCCCGAACATAGTGAATTGGTAAGAACCGTTGTAATCCTCTAAAGTGAAGCGCCCGAACGGTTTTCCGGTCTTGGTCATCAGGTTCTGCACCCCCGTTACCATACCTGCAATCACAAAATCCTTGCCTTTCATCGAGGTGAGCTCCTCCAGGTCGGCGACCGAGGTGTTGCAGAAATTTTTGATAAGCACCTTGTACTCGTCCAGCGGATGGGACGAAAGATACATGCCGATCACTTCCCGCTCGCGGGTAAGCATCTCCAGCTTTGTCCAGTCGGGCGACAGGGGGGGCTGCGGCTTTTGGATATCCGTGCTCTGAGAGGCTCCCCCGAAAAGGCTCTGCTGGGAGTTGTTCTTCTCGCTCTGCATGCGGGTTCCGTATCGGATGAGCTGTTCGAGAAATGTACTCTCGCTGCTCTCCTTCGTATCCACCGGGGCGAAGAACCGGCTGCGCGGGAAGCCGCTGATATTGTCGAAGGCCCCGGCCATGGCCAGATTCTCCATATTTTTCTTGTTGAGCACCTGCAGGTTGACCCTCTCGACGAAGTCGTAGATTGAGGTAAATTTGCCGCCCGTGCGCCGCTCCTGCACAAGGGATTTCACGGCGGCCTCGCCGACCCCCTTTATCCCGGCCAACCCGAAACGGACATTGCCCTCGGAGTCGGCCGAAAATCGGTTCTGGCTCTCATTGACGTCGGGCCCAAGCACCTGTATTCCCATCCTCTTACATTCGTCCATAAAGAAAGTCAGTTTCTTTATATCGGAGAAGTTGCGGCTGAGCAGGGCCGCCATGAATTCGGAAGGGTAGTGGGCTTTCAGGTATGCCGTCTGGTAGGAGACGTAGGCGTAGCAGGTCGAATGGGACTTGTTGAAGGCGTAGGAAGCGAAGGCTTCCCAGTCGCCCCATATCTTCTCGCAGACCTTCGGGTCGTGGCCCTTTTGTTTCACCCCTTCGAGGAATTTGGGTTTGAGCTTGTCCAGCACGGCTTTTTGCTTTTTACCCATCGCCTTGCGCAGGGTGTCGGCCTCACCGCCTGTAAACCCGGCGAGCTTTTGCGACAGGAGCATGACCTGCTCCTGGTATACCGTGATGCCGTATGTATCGCTCAGGTACTCTTCCATGTCCGGTATCTCGTAGACCACTTTCTCCCGTCCGTGCTTGCGGGCGATGAAGTTGGGGATATATTCCATAGGCCCGGGACGGTAGAGAGCATTCATTGCTATAAGGTCTTCGAAGCGGTTGGGCTTGAGGTTACGAAGGTGCTTTTTCATCCCCGGCGACTCGAACTGGAAGAGTCCGGTGGTATCTCCGCGGGCGTACAGTTCATAGGTCTGTTTGTCGTCGAGCGGTATTTCGTCTATATCTATATCTTCTCCGCGGATATCTCTGATATTGTCGAGCGCGTCCTTGATAATGGAGAGGGTTTTCAGGCCCAGAAAGTCCATTTTTATAAGCCCCACACTTTCCACTAACCTGCCCTCGAACTGCACTACGTTGATGTATCCGTCGGTCTCCTTATCTTTGGCCACGGCCATCGGGGCGAAATTCTCGAGATCGTCCGACCCGATAATAACGCCGCAAGCATGAACCCCCGTCTGGCGAACCGACCCCTCCAACTTTTCGGCATATTTGAGTGTGTCCCTTACCACCGGGTTGGATGAATTCCTTTCCGCGGCCAGATCCGGTGATTCTTTGTAAACCCGTTCGAAGGGAGTCTCTCCCTTGCCGTTCAGAATGCGGTCGGGTACGAGCTTGGCCAGCCGGTCGCTCTCGGGCAGGGGAAGACCCTGTACCCGGGCCACATCGCGGATGGCCATTTTGGGGGCCATCGTGCCGAAGGTAATGATCTGGGCCACGCGCTTCTGCCCGTATTTCTGGGTGACATACCGAAGCACCTCGGCCCTTCCGTCCTCGTCGAAGTCGATATCTATATCGGGCATGGAGATGCGGTCGGGATTGAGGAACCGTTCGAACAGCAGGTCGTAGGCGATGGGGTCGATGTTGGTTATTCCCAACGCATAAGCCACCACGGAACCGGCCGCCGAGCCGCGTCCCGGGCCCACGGCGACGCCCATTTCCCGGGCCGCGCGGATAAAGTCCCACACGATCAAAAAGTACCCCGGGAAGCCCATCCACTCGATCGTTCCCAATTCGTAGCGGATCCTCTCAACAGTCGCAGGATCGAGGGTCTGCCCCTCTTTTTTGCAGTATTTTTTACGGGCGCCCTCGTAGGTGAGGTATTCGAGATATCGAAACTGCTTTGCAATGCTGAGTTTCTCGGTATATTCTGGATGATCCCGTACGAAATCCTCCGCCGTGGGGGCCGCCGTTATGGCTTCGGTTATCTTCTCTTTGATCGCTTTCTGCTCCCCTGTATCCTTTTCATCTGGGACGAAGTTCCGGGCGAGGGTCTCCTTCAGCTTTTCTGGATCGATCACGAAGTCTTCCGGGATAGGGAAGTCGGGCATCAGCGGCTGGCGTTCGAGGCTGTACTCCTCTACCTTGTCCGCTATTTCGATAGTGGTTTCGAGGGCCTCCGGGTTATCCGCAAAGAGCCTTGCCATCTCTTCCGGCGACTTGAGATATTCCTGAAAGGTGTAGCGCATCCGCTTGGGATCGTCCAGATCGCGCCCGGTATTGAGGCAAATCAGGCGGTCGTGGGCGGGAGCGTCGTCTTCATAGACAAAATGGACATCGTTGGAGGCTATGTACTTGATGCCGTGCTTTTCGGCCAGTTCGAGCAGTACCTTGTTGACCTTCACCTGCTGCCGGTATACATCTTCGTCCTTGCGCGGATCGCCCGAGGGGTGGAGCTGCAATTCGAGATAATAATCCTCACCGAATATCTCCCTGAACTCTTTTACGATCCTCTCGGCATCGCTCGGATTGCCGTGCATGATAGCCTGCGGGAGTTCTCCGCCGAGACATGCCGAACAGCATATCAAACCCTTGTGATGATCCCTCAAGAGCTGTTTGTCGATACGGGGCTTGTAGTAAAAACCTTCCGTCCAGGAATATGAAACTATCTTTATGAGGTTATGGTAGCCCTCGAGGTCTTTGGCGAGCAGGATCAGGTGGTCGCCCGCTTTTTCGTCCTTGTCCTTTTCAAAGCGGTTTTTAACCACATACACCTCGCACCCCAGGATCGGTTTGACACCCTCTTTCAAGGCCGCTTCGTGGAACTCCTTAACCCCGAACATATTGCCGTGGTCGGTTATGGCAATGGCCGGCATACCGAGCTCTTTGGCCCGTTTTATGAGTGTTTTGATGGGAGAGGCCCCGTCGAGTATCGAGTATTGTGTATGTACGTGAAGATGAACGAAATCGGGCATTGTTTGAGTTTGCTTTTTGCGTTTCGGCAGCGTAGTAACGTTATACAAAGATAGAAAGGCGGCGGGCCTTTATGAATGGATGCGGGGTGAAGTTATCAACAAAATTTTACCGTATATAACGTAATTCCGGCAATGTAGATTATCCGTAGGCCCGGTGAAAATCCGTGGCAGCGTGCGGATATATGGAATCGAAAGTTGCAAATCCGAGAAATTATCTTAATTTTATAGGATAAAAAGAAAACAGCGTATGGACGATAACAGGATAGTAATCGGGAGTTTCAATTCACTGGAAGAAGCACAGATTTATAAATCCCTGCTCGAATCGGCGGGGGTGGAGGCCCACCTGCAGCACGACCTTGCCGCGCAGACCCTTCCGGTTTACGGCGATATGATGGATGTAGGCCTGACCGTAAACCGTGACGACCAGCAGCGGGCACTCGAGGTTCTCGATGCTTCGTTCGATCAAGATGATTTCGAGAGCGAAAGCCAGGCCGCACTTTGCGGTAATTGCAAGCCGTAGGGATTATATCCGCCCGTTCCAGATTTCCCATGCCCGTTCGGCCTGACCGGAGAGCATCGCATATCCGTTTACGGTGCGGGCTCCGCGCGCCATTCCCCTTTTCATAAATTCGGTCTGCCGGGGATTGTATACCAGATCGTAGAGACGATGCTCCGGAGTCAGAAGGTGGTAGGGGATATCGGGGCAGGAGTCCGTGTCGGGAAAAGTTCCCAGCGGAGTGGTGTTGATTATCAGTTTATGAGCCGCTATCACCCCTTCGTCGAGCCGGGGGTAAGTGATCCGCCCGGGCCCCTCGGTGCGCGATACCGTGAGGAAGTCCATGCCCGACTCTTCCAAAACGTATTTTACCGCCTTCGAGGCACCGCCGGTTCCCAGGATCAGCGCTTTAGGCTTCCGGCTGCCGATAAATTCCAATAGTGAACACCTGAAACCCCAGGCGTCGGTATTATGGCCGGTGAGCTTTCCTTCTTCGAGCGAGATGCAGTTTACGGCCCCTATCCGGGCGGCTTCCGGCGACAGTTCGTCCAGATATGGGATGATTTTTTCCTTGTAAGGTATCGTAACATTCAACCCCGCAATTTCGGGGTTCTCTTCCAGTAACCCCGGGAACATGGAAATATCCTCCAACGGGAAATTCTCATACATGGCATCCTGTATACCTTGCGCGGAGAATTTATCCGTGAAATATTTTTTCGAGAAGGAGTGACCCAGCGGGTAACCTATAAGTCCGAAAACCCTCATACGGCCTTTGCCCTCCTCGTCCCGGCTATTTTCTTACCGGCCCGCTCGACGGCCATAATCAGGATCAGACCTGCCGCCGCGGCCGCCAGGGCGCTCAACAACCGGGGGTCACCGGCATAATCCTCCGGTAGGACATTCGTTTCGACAAGCGGGTGTTCCCGCCCGTGGCTGTCGGTATACCATTCCACCACGCGTTTCCACGGCCATATTTTGTACAGGGAGCCCAAAAGTACACCCGTAAGGACTGCCATCGTCATCCGGCGGTAATTGTTCAACAACCATGAGAGAAAACGGGAGAAGGCCGCCAGGCCGGCCGCCGCCCCCGCTACGAAGGCAAATATAATCGGAATATCAACGCCGGCAACCGCCTCCATGACATACCGGTACTGCCCCAGTAGCAAGAGAATGAATGCTCCGGAGATACCGGGAAGTATCATTGCACAAACGGCTACCGCTCCGGAGATCATAACGAACCACCATGTATGAGGTGTAGATGCCGGGGTGGCCCTCGAAAGCAGGACTATGG
>JAJBVJ010000008.1 GCA_020859875.1 Rikenellaceae bacterium | reverse complement strand
CCGCATAGCTGGCCGGCGCCGTAGAGCGACACCAGCGTTGCGGCCGTTTCCGCGGTTCCTACCCCCGATACCGTTACCCCGGCACCATGCCGTGCCGCCGCGGCGGTAAGGGCCGAAGCCTCCGTTTGTGTCGGGGCGAGGATAATTATATTGCGAACTTCGGTCATATCGTATCTTCCATGGATCGGGGTGCTTTCGGTTTTTTAGGTTTTATGCGCAAGATATGAATAGTGACTCCGCAAGCAATGAAAAATAATAATATTACCAGCCATATTTTTCCCCGAACGACATACCCCGAGAAGGCGATCGACACCCAAAGCAGAGCGATCGTATAGTGTTTTATTCTCCCGGGAATGCCCCGTCCGTGATAATAATCCCGGATGTAGGCCCCGCACAGCCGGTTCGTAAGGAGCCAATTTTTCAGCCGGTCGGAGCTCCGCGAAAAGAACCAGAGCGCCAGAAGCAAAAAAGGGGTGGTGGGCAGCACCGGCAGGAAGGCTCCCAGAAATCCGAGTCCGACAAAAAACAGACCCGATATTTTGTATAATATTTTCAAGCCTGGTTTTTAATTCGGTAGGCTTTGACCACTCCCTTTATGTTCCCCACCTTGTATATAACCATATCGACTATCTGCGTACCGTTGACCTCGATATTTACAAGGCCGGTTATTTCACCTTTATTGTTGGGACTCAGGCTCATCGAACGTATATTTATCTTCAACTCCTGGCTTATGACCTCCGTGATCCGGTTAACCATGCCCGTTGTGTTCTCGGCCACCACCCTTATGGCCGCCTGGAATGTTCCCGGCGCGCTGGTACTACGCCATTGTGCGGGAAGCACCCGGTAGGGATATTGCTCGCGTAGCCGGCGTGCATTCGGGCAGTCGCCCCGGTGAATAGTGATGCCCGCATTTACGGTCACAAAGCCGAATACATCGTCCCCGAAAATGGGATTGCAGCACTTTGCAAGTTTATAATCGAGGTTCTTTATGGTGTCGTCTATTATAAGTGCATCCCCGGTATTGGCGACGGTGGTTTTCGGGGCGGGTATCGCCCGGCGTCTTGTCTGGGTGAGGGTCTCGCCGCCGAGGTGGCGTGAGAGGAGCTCTTTCACTTCGGCAATACCGATCTTGCCCGAGGCAATACGGGCATAGATCTCGATACCCGTCTTCACTTTATAATATTTGCAGAGTACGACCACGGCATCGTCGATGGTGATTGCCAGCTTCCAGTTCTTGAGTTTGCGTTCGAGCTCCTCCCTGCCCAGGTTCGCCGCCTTTGCCTGTTCTTCGCGCAGGTAAGCCCGTATTTTATTGCGGGCCTTCGAGGTGACTACGGCATTCAGCCAGTCGGCTTTGGGCCTCTGGGTTTTGGAGGTGAATATTTCCACAATATCGCCGTTATGCAGCACTTCGCGTATCTGCACATTCCTCTGGTTTACCCTTCCGCCGGTACAGGTGGAACCCAACCCCGTATGAATGTCGAATGCAAAATCGAGCAGGGTAGCCCCTTCCGGCAGTTTGCGCAGGTCTCCGTTGGGGGTGAAAACGAAAATCTCACCCAGCGTCCCGGCACCTGCGGCGAGGTTGGCCGCCATGTTCTGGCTGTCGGCTTCCATCAGCTCGCGCACCTTGGCCAGCCATTGCTCGCTGCCCATGCCGCCCTGGTTTACCCCCTTATAGCGCCAGTGGGCCGCGATCCCCCTTTCGGCCACCTCGTTCATCCTCTCGGAACGTATCTGGATCTCTACCCATTTCCCCTCTTTGGTAACCACCGTGGTGTGCAGCGATTCGTACCCGTTCGATTTTGGGATGGATATCCAGTCGCGCATCCGCTCGGGGTTTGGGGTGTAATAATCGGTCACTATGGAGTAGACGTTCCATGCGAGCTGTTTTTCCATCTCTCGCGGACAGTCTATTATTATCCGCAGAGCGAAAAGGTCGTACACCTCCTCGAAGGGAATACCCACCCGTTTCATTTTAGACCAGATCGAATGCACCGATTTGGTGCGGCTCTTGATCGTATGTTTTATTCCGGCCTGGCGGAGGCGCCCTACGATCGGATCGAGAAACTGCTCGATGAAGGCTTCCCGTTCCGCCTCGCTCTCCTCGAGTTTGGAAACTATGTGTTTGTATTCCCGGGGTTCGAGGTGGCTCAGCGAAATATCCTCCAGTTCGCTTTTTATCGAATAGAGCCCCAGCTTATGTGCTATCTGGGCATAGAGGTTCAGGCTCTCCCAACTCTTTTTGAGCCGTTTTTCTTTCGGGAAAGAGCTCAAATTGCGCATCACTTCCAGACGGTCGGCAAGCTTTATGAGTATTACCCTCGGGTCGGTGGAGTAGGAGACGATCAGGTCGCGGAAATTGTCCGCCTGTTCTTTGGAGAGCTTCGGATTAACGTCCGATATGTTGCATAAGCCATGCAGGATCGGGGTGCATTCGACCCCGTACAATTCGCCCGCCTGTTCGGCCGGGAGAAGCCCCAGCCGGACGGGGTCGTGCAAAAGGGTAGATATGGTGGAGTTGCGCCCCAGACCGATCTCCGAGATGACGATCATGGCGGTATTGACCGAATGGTCGAGAAAAGGCGAACCGTCATACCGCTTCTGCCCGTCCAGTTTTTCGGCGGCGAGCTCCAGGGCCGAAAGTATCATGGACGAACTTTTCTGGCTGAAGTACTCCGAGGCTTTCTTTAAAAAGCCCGCATACCTATGCCTTATATCTGAAACTTCCGCCTTCATCTATATATTGTGGTGCCTTACCCGGAAATAATATATTTTATCCGTGCCGGCCGGCACCCTGCAAAGATAAGAATATAATATGTGATACGACCCTTCCGATCATACCACAAAACGGGTAAAAAAAGGGCCGTAGCGGAAACTCCGCCCCGGCCCGGAATAAAATCCTGGAAAAGATCGGAAATTTACTGTCCGTTGTATCTTTTCTCGACTATATTCCAGTCTATCCGCTCCCATGCCGCCGAAAGGAAATCGGGGCGGCGGTTGCGGTAGTCGATGTAGTAGGCATGTTCCCATACGTCGATCGTCAGGATTGCTTTCTCCCCCTCTTTGAGCGGGTTCACCGCATTGGGCGTGGCCTTCACGGTAAGTTTTCCGAAGGAGTCCTTTACCAGCCATGCCCATCCCGAACCGAACTGTCCGACCCCTGCCTGCTTGAGTTGTGCGGCCAGCTGGTCGAGCGACCCGAAATCCCGGTCGATGGCCTCTGCCAGAGCCCCTTGAGGCCTCTGTTTGGGGTTGGGGGAGAGGGTCTCGAAAAAGAAGGTATGGTTCCAGACCTGTGCGGCGTTGTTAAACACGGGCCCTTCCGATTTTTGTACGATCTCTTCCAGAGTCATTTTTTCATATTCCGTTCCCTCGATCAACTCGTTGAGCTTGTCCACATATGCCTTGTGGTGCTTATCGTGGTGGAAGTGCATCGTCTCCTCGCTGATCTGCGGTTCGAGAGCGTTATAAGGGTAGGGAAGCGGTGGTAATTCGAATTTAGCCATATTAGAGTCCATTGATAGTTTGTCGTCCGGGAGCAAATATTGTTCCCTTCTATAAATTTAGTTCAAATTTACGACATCCGCGCCATAGGCGGGGTGAAAACCGATAACTTTTTCCAATCCGGTCATAGTAAGAGGTGATGGGCGGGAAAAGCCAGAGATTTTTCAGGCCGCCGGCCGGCCCGTTGAGTTCCGGCTTTTAGCCTGGGTTTCAATCCGGTGAAGCCGGAAAAGGGATTATGCTGCCGGCAGGCTCTGGCCCTCCGGCGTACCGCCGAATGGGCGAAGGAGTGCGATCCTTAGAGATAGGAGTCCCCGCTCTAATCTCCGGAGGTGTTGCCCCCGGCCAGAGCCACATACAGGGCCGAATCGTGCATGCCCCGCCCTATACTTTCGAGTCTCCCGTTTAAAACTGAACAGATATTGCAATAAACGTCGATATATTAAAGTTCCGTGGATGTTTCTTTCGCAAGCGCAGGGAAATTCCTACCTTTGCAAGTCCCGGAAACGGGATCATATTTTAGCGTTTTTTGAAATGACGATCGACGATTTTATAGTCAGTGTTGCGCACGAGAGGGACGCCTGTTATGCACAGGCGATTTGTGACGAGATGGCCGAATCGGCCAAAGCCCGCGGGACGGGTATCGCGCGCCGCACCCCGGAATACGTTGCCGCCAAGATACGTGAGGGCAAGGCTGTTATCGCCCTCCACCGGGACGGGAGGTGGGCCGGCTTCAGCTATATAGAGACATGGGGCCACGGCAATTACGTGGCAAATTCTGGGCTGATCGTAAACCCTCAGTTCCGCAAGATGGGGCTGGCCAGAGCGATTAAGGTTAAGACCTTTTTCCTGTCGCTCAAACTTTTCCCCGGTGCCAAACTGTTCGGTCTCACGACGGGGCTTGCCGTGATGAAGATCAACAACGAGCTGGGCTACAGTCCGGTGACCTATTCGGAGCTTACGGACGATGCCGCCTTCTGGAAAGGGTGCGAAAGTTGTGTCAACTACAATATCCTCCAGAGCAAGGAACGCCGCAACTGCCTCTGCACCGCTATGCTTTTCGACCCGGCCGTGGATACCGCAAAAATCGAATGCCCGGACGATCCGGACCTCAAATTATTAAATGAATCCGATGATGAAAAAAGTAGTTCTTGCTTTTAGCGGCGGGCTCGACACCTCCTACTGTGCCATATATCTGGCAAAGGAGATGGGTCTCGAGGTTCATGCCGCCCTTGCCGATACGGGGGGATTCACACCCGAAGAACTTAAAAAAATAAAGGGGCGGGCGCTCGCATTGGGCGTAACGAGCTATGTGGCCCTCGATGTGACCGGGGAATATTACCGGAATCAGATACGCTATATGATTTACGGTAACGTCCTCAAAAACGCCACTTATCCTATTTCGGTGAGCTCCGAACGCATTCCCCAGGCCTCGGCCATTGCCGGGTATGCGCGTGAGATCGGGGCTGATTACCTTTGCCACGGCAGTACGGGTGCGGGCAACGACCAGATAAGGTTCGACATGGTTTTCAATATCATAGCTCCCGAGATCGAAGTTATCGCCCTTATCCGTGAGAAAAGGCTCAGCCGCGAGGAGGAGATCGCATATCTGCGCGCGAACGGCGTCGATTTCGATTTCGAGAAGGCGCTCTATTCCATAAACCAGGGAATATGGGGAACTTCGGTGGGAGGTAAAGAGACTCTCACCTCTTGTGAGACCCTTCCCGAGGAGGCCTACCCGACGCAGTGCACCCGGCAGGAGCCCCGGCGCCTTACGCTGGATTTCGAGAAAGGAGAGCTCACCGGTGTGGACGGACATCCTTACGACAACCGCATTGAAGCTATCCGGGCGCTCCACAATATAGCCTCTCCCTATGCCATCGGCCGGGATATGCACGTTGGGGACACTATTATAGGTATCAAGGGCAGGGTCGGTTTCGAGGCTCCCGCCCCGCTAATTATAATCAAGGCGCACCATACCCTCGAGAAACATGTGCTTACCAAATGGCAGTTGTTCTGGAAAGACCAAATATCGGCTTTTTATGGAAACCACCTTCACGAAGGCCAATATTACGACCCCGTGATGCGCGACATGGAAGCCCTACTCGAGAAGAGCCAGCGCAATGTTACGGGCAAAGTAATCGTGGAGCTTCACCCATACCGCTTTATCGTCGTGGGCATCGAAAGTCCGCACGATTTGATGAACAACAGCTTCGGTGCTTACGGTGAAATGATGGAGGACTGGACGAGCGAGGACGTCAAAGGATTCGGCAAAATCCTGGGCAACCAGACGAAAATTTATTATAAAGTCAACGGGTCGGAAGAATAAGGGAGGCAGCCGTATAAAAATGGTGCACACAGTCCTCATTTTATCATAACCGTCGGTATATTTTCCTGCAACCGGCAGGCAAAGCGCCAGGATGGCGTGGGGGAGACAGTGCCGGATACGACGGAGCAAACAGCCCGGGAACAGGTATTCCCCGCCGATGATACGGACTCCACGGATGGCCTACCCGGCGATCCCCTTATCGAAGAGATGGAAAATATACAGGCCGTTATGGCGCAATATCCCGAACTCGACCGGTGGAAACCCTATACTTCGCCCTACGGCGACGGGGTCTTCCATATCACCGGAAATTTTTTCGGCGACCGCGACGACGACCTTGCCGTGCTGATAATTTCAGAGGACGACAGCGAGCCCAAAGGGTTGCAGGACTGTGTGAAAATCTGCATCGTCAACCAGGGCGAATACGGCGTCCGGTACGTTGTCTTGGATCAGGTGGATGAATTCAGGGCCGGATGCGGATTCGACTGGGTCGGGGAGTTTAAGACGGTTCCCGCCGGGGAACCTCTTTTTTCCAACTGGAAAGACGATTTCCGCAGCTTCGACCGGGTTCCGGAAGATGAAATAGTCTATCTTCCTTACGATGCAATCTTCGCCCATGTCGCCGATGCGTGCGGGGGAGGATTTATCTTCTGGAAAAACGGACGGTGGAACTGGCTCCAGCAGGAGTAAACGATAAAAATATGGAAAAGATAAAGGTAGGAATAGTCGGCGGAGCCGGCTATACGGCAGGGGAGGCGCTCAGGATACTTATAAATCACCCTGATGTCGAGATAGCCTTCGTCCACAGCAGCAGCAATGCGGGTAACTCCGTTTGGTCTGTCCACCGCGACCTGTTCGGGGATACGGAGCTGGTTTTTACCGACACTCCTTTGTGGGACATCGATGTGGTTTTCCTTTGCGTGGGCCACGGTATGGCCCGTAAATTTGTGGAAGAGAACGGCATACCGGGCCATGTCCGGATCATCGACCTGAGCCAGGATTTCCGGCTCCGGGAAAATTCGGCCTGCGGCAGCCGTAATTTCATTTACGGCCTGACCGAGATGAATTTGCCCGATATTGCGGGCTCGCAGAATATCGCCAATCCGGGATGTTTCGCAACATGCATCCAGCTGGCCCTGCTTCCCCTTGCAGAGGCGGGACTTCTGCGGGGCGATATAAATATAAATGCCCTGACGGGTTCCACGGGTGCAGGACAAAAACCCACCCCCACGACCCATTTCAGTTGGCGGGCCGGCAACCATTCGGTCTATAAAACGTTCCCCCACCAGCATCTTTTGGGGATATGGGACAGACTCGTTTCGCTTCAGCCCTCGGTCGTGGAGGCGGCCCGGCTGAGTGTTATTACCGCCCGGCGCGACTTTGCCAGCGGGATATTCGCCTCGTTGACACTGAATTGCCCCATACCCGAAGATGAATTGA
>JAJBVJ010000125.1 GCA_020859875.1 Rikenellaceae bacterium | reverse complement strand
GGCGTGTGTGTATGAGTTTTATACCAACTTTTTGGGTCGGTGTAATCAAATCTAAACGTGCAAATATACTTTCCGACCTCTATTCTTTCCCCGACCAGAACACCGCGGCCGACGATGCGGGACTTCGCCGTGAAGACCTCGATTTTGTACGCGAGATGGAAGATATGGCCAATTATGCCACCGAAGGGGAAGGAATGAACGAAAGCGCTGAGCAAACAATCCAGGGCTCGTCTCTCCCCACCACCGAAACATGGGATCTGGGCACGGGCGCCGGTTCCGCCGGCAGCGGAGGTGATGCCGACCGGAACATTCAGCTCGACAACGTAACCGTTATCGAGGACTACTCTCCCGGGGGAGCGATCCACCGGTTTTGCAACCTCCTGGAGACGGAATCCGTGCGGCGGAATGTACGAATCGCATTTCTGGGCGACTCATTCATCGAGGGGGATATTATAACTGCGGATGTACGCGAACAGCTCCAGGGATTATACGGCGGGCAGGGTGTGGGATTCGTCGCCATCTCTTCCGTCACAGCCCAGTACCGTCCGACGGTAAAGCACACATTCGGCGGCTGGAAGGATTATCAACTTGCCGCCAAGAAAAATGTGCCGGAAGAGTATCGAGACCGTTTCTTTATTTCGGGCACTCTATCCGTACCAACTGCCGACTCATGGGTAAATTACCAAACGGCAAATTACCGTAAATATATCTCGGAGGTATCGAACTTGAGATTCTTTTACAGCTCTACGGCTCCGGCCGAAATAACATTTACTGTCGATGGCCGGCACGAGCGAACCTTCGAGGCGGACACCACCGGTCAGGTTCGCCAGATTGCCGTCGCGGGTCGAGGCTTTAACTCCCTTAAACTCGCAGTCACCGCCACCGACGGATTCTCGGCCTACGGAGTGAGTCTCGAAGGCAACAACGGGGTGCTGGTGGACAATTATGCCATCCGCAGCAGTACCGGATTATCGCTTTTCGGAACCTCGTCGTCGGTGAACGTGGCCTTCGACCGCATGTTACATTACGATCTTATTGTCCTCCAGTACGGGCTGAATATCATGAGCGCGGAGGTGACCGGATACGGCAGCTACGGCGAGCAGCTGCGCAACCTGGTCAGATACATTCAGAGATGCTTCCCGTCCGCGGCAATAATAGTAATGGGTGTTGCCGACCGAAGCATGCAAAAGGATGGTGATTTCGTTACCATGCCCGCCGTCGCGGGAATGATAAAAGAGCAGCGGGCGGTTGCAGAGGATTGCGGCGTCGCTTTCTGGAACACCTATGAGGCTATGGGCGGATATAACAGCATGAAAAAGTTTGCCGAGTGGGGCTGGGCGGCCAAGGATTACACCCACCTGAGCTTTGCGGGCGGACGGAAAATTGCCACCGAGCTGGTTAAGGCACTGGAATATGCGAAGCTGAATCCTTATATCCGGGAGGGTTTGCCCACTCAGGAAGAACCGGAGCCCGAACCGGTTACGGCTGTACCCTCGGTAGAACCCGGTAATCTGTCGGACGATTCGACCCCGGCCGGGGAAGACCGCCAAAGCGGGGAGCCGGAATCATTGCCGGATAACGACACTTGGAATATCGGCGCTGAATCCAAATCGGGGCCGGAAGAGGAAGAAAAAAACGAACCGGATGCCGAATTCCGCTATGAAAATGGGCATGAGACGGAAGCGGAGGAAGGAGAACCGAAAGACGAAACCATCGACGGGGATATGGAATATCTGCCGGATGATAAACCCCTACCCGATGGCAATTAAAAAACGCAGCATACTTGTTTGGATTTGCGCACTCACAACGGCGGCGGTATGGGTCGGCGGTATTTCACCCGCTATCCGGGCGGCGGACGGAAAAGGATCGGGAACAGAAACCACACCCTCCCGGCAAAAAAATGAAATCCCGCAGGTAGTGTTCAACCCCCGGCTCCACGGGCTCGTGGATCACGATCGCAATATTATTATCGACGAGACGGGAAATCTTGCGTCTTTTATCGAAAAATTACAGGCTCTCCGATCGGGAGTATACAACGGTTCGGTGAACATAGTGCATGTAGGGGATTCGCATGTACAGGCAGGTTTTTGGGACGGCCGTATGCGAGACCATTTCGCACGCGATTTCGGCTGCGGGGGACGGGGTTCGATCCTACCCCACCGGCTGACCGGGACTAACGAACCGAGCGATTATTATATCCGTACTACAAACAGTTACAAGGGTTTCCGTGTCACTTCCAATGACTCCCGGCAAAAACTTTCCTATACAGGGACCGGCATCCTGTTCGACTATGGATACCCCCGGGTTGAGATATGGGCGCGGGATGGATTCGATGCCGTTACCGTCATACACCACCCGGATGCAGCCCCTCTCGGCCCCGACGCATCCCTGCTGCTCGACACCCAGTGTGTAATGGGCGATACGGAAGAGAATACGACATACTACCTAAGCCGGCGGGTCGACACCCTTGTTCTCGAGGCGAAATATGTTCCCGGGGTGGATAGCCCCCTACCTTTATACTACGGTTTTATATTGCATGGCGGTTCGGGAGTTACATACCACAGTATCGGAGCCAACGGTGCCGCATTTGAACACTTCGAGCGCTATACCACCATCCCGGAAGGCGGTGCCGGCCAGTTGTTCCCCGACCTTATAATCGTATCGCTGGGAACTAACAACTGTTATGGCCGGAACTACCGTAGTGACAACCTGACAAAGGTAGTAGAACGGTTCTTCGATTCCATCGAAGAGAATTACCGGGGCGTTCCCGTTCTGGTCACTACACCGCGTGAAAGCGGACAAAGAGCCTCCGGAAGTAAGTACGCACCCAATCCGAATATAGAGGATGCGGCCGCAGTGATACGGCAGGCCGCGTCGCGGTACGGCTTTGCCACGTGGGATTTTTACAGTGCGGCCGGCGGGAAGGGAATAATAGAAAAATGGTTCGAGATGAAACTCTCGGGGCGCGACCGGATCCACCTCACCGAAGAGGGATACCGTCTGGTCGGTGACATGATGTACGACGCACTGATAAAGTATTACAATTGCTTTACTCCGCCTGCGGCCATTTCTGCGGAGATAAAATATAAAGGACGCGACAATACAAACCACAATACCGCATTTTTAAAGTTTGCGGCAATGGATATAACGACGGCGGTAAGCTCGCCGGGATAAATGCTGGAACGGTTTTCGACATATTCTACAACCCGAACATTCACGGATATGGTTCCGGGACTCGACATTGCGTCTATATGGGATAAGTGCAAATTGCTTTTTGCATACGACCCTTCGTCGCCCATGATATTCAGCAGCGGGTTGTTTCTCTTCGTTTTTTCGCTTTTCGCACTCTTCTACGGCGCTCTCCGAAAAAAACCCCTGTCGCGGATAGTCTATGTGTTGTTGTTCTCCCTTTACTTTTATTACAAGTCGAGCCAATGGTATTTCCTACTTGTATTGCTTGTGGCGGTCACCGATTTTTTCATCGGTAAATGGATTGCGGAATCGGAAAAGCAGAAAAGCCGTAAAGTGCTGCTTGCACTCAGCATCATTCTCGATCTGAGCCTGTTGGGGTATTTTAAATATACCAATTTCTTTGTAGGCCTTGCAAACGATATTTTCGGGGCGGGATTCCTCGATTTTAAAAATATATTCCTCCCGGTCGGTATCTCGTTCTTCGTTTTTCAGTCGATAAGTTATACCGTGGATATATACCGCCGCAGGATCGAGCCTCTCGGATGCTGGCTCGATTATGCTTTTTTCCTCTCTTTCTTCCCTCAGCTCGTTGCAGGGCCCATAGTCAGGGCCCGGGACTTCATTCCCCAGATCCGTCAAAATCCGCTTGTTGTAACGCGCGAAATGTTCGGAACCGGGATGTTCCTCGTTATCACCGGGCTCTTTAAAAAGGCGGTTATTTCGGACTATATAAGCCTAAATTTCGTCGACCGGATATTCGATGCCCCTTCCCTTTACAGCGGCTTCGAAAACCTTATGGGGGTGTACGGATACGCGATGCAGATATATTGCGACTTCTCGGGCTATTCGGATATGGCTATCGGGATAGCACTCGTATTGGGATTCAGGTTCAACCGCAACTTCGATTCCCCATATAAGTCCGCCACCATTACGGAGTTCTGGCGCAGGTGGCATATTTCGCTATCGAGCTGGCTAAAAGATTATCTTTATATCTCCCTGGGGGGGAACCGCAAGGGGAAGATAAGAACATATATAAACCTGATTATTACCATGCTCCTGGGCGGCCTGTGGCACGGCGCGGCCATGCGGTTCGTGCTCTGGGGCGCTCTGCACGGCGGGGCCCTCGCAATCCATAAATTTTTAATGGGAATCTTTCCATCCCTCAAACCAGAGGGCAGGGAGATGGGGCGGATGCGCAGGATATTGGGAATAATCATTACGTTCAACCTTGTTTGTTTCGGCTGGATATTCTTTCGGGCGCCCGACATGGATACCGCCTATACGGTAATCACCCGCATTTTCGGCAGTTTCCACTGGCAGGTAATTCCCGAGGTAATACGGGGATATGCGGGAGTTTTCTTCCTTATAGCGCTGGGCTACCTGCTTCATTTCTCTTCTCAAAAGCTCGAGAAAACGGCTACCCGTAAAGTAGCGAGCCTTCCCCTCTGGACAGTTGCGTTGCTGCTAATACTTGTCATCTGGATAGTTATGCAGGTCAAATCGTCCGACATTCAGCCCTTCATTTATTTCCAGTTCTGATAGGGTACACGGCACACGGTCTCGGAGGTGTTACGGTGTATCCAATACGGGCAAAGAACGAACATCATCCACAAATAATAAGGCCGCATCTTGGATGCGGCCTTATTATTATCGTTTAAAACTGGTGCCCTAAAGTGTGCGGTTTGCAGCGTAGCTTATTTTTAGGGCATTAGCTTTTCGAAGCTCCTGCTTGATGTCCGTAATCAGACCCATAAAGGTATTTTTGTCTGCTTTTATCGAAACGGTCATCGCAGCACGGTCTACTTCTGATAGTTTATTCCTTTCCGAGGCGATGAAGTCGCGGATATCGTCGATCGTTCGATAGCTGTCGTTTAGCTGTATACGGGTAGCGGTACCGAAATATGGCTTTAGAGCATTGGTCGGTTCCCCAATCTGTATATAGCTTACGAGCTGTTTCTTCTCGAGCTTCTGGACTTCGGTAGCATCGGGAAGCTGGAATTGTACGAGCAAATCCTGTTCCCTCATGGTCGTAGAGATCATAAAGAAGAAAAGGATCATAAAAATAACGTCGGGGAGTGATGCGGTGGATATCGCACCGAGTTGCTTGCCTCCCTTTTTCTTCATTACTGCCATACTATCTTCCTCCCTCTATGTTACGCGGTTCTGCTTCGGAAATTTTCGTGGGAACAGCTTTGGTTATGGCCTGGCGCTGCTCCTCCGTGAGTTCGAAAAATCCTTTCCCGAACCGGCTGTCGGCAACCTCTTCGCGTATTTCATTGATGGCCCGGGTAAGTTCGTTCTGAACAGCTATGTATGTTTCATAGTTTGTCCTGCGGTCATTTTGCAATGAAATAACACCCTGGCTTACCATATACTCGCCTAAGCCGTCGATCATGGTCGGCTTCTTTTCGGGAAGGTCTTCCAAATCGTGAACATTCAGTAAGAAGTCCTTGGCCCGGTCTTTCAACTGCGAAATATCTATTACCTCGCCTCCTGAATTAGGACGCTGTACGCTGACCTGGTTGAACCTATTGACAAATACGAGCAGAATATCACGCTCTTTTATTTCAATCTGTTCCTTTTTTCCCTCCCACTGGGGCAGGATCCTCTGGATACCAGTATCTACGTTCATCGTTGTGGCGACGAGGAAAAAGATAAGCAGAAGGAAAGCGATGTCGGCCATCGAACCTGCATTTACTTCCTGTACTTGTCTTTTACTTGCCATATAATGGTCTTAATGTATCTATTTAAAACTGTTCCGGATCTCGCCGAAAATTACCACAAGGAAGGCGACTCCAAGAGCGATGTAAGTAGTAATGAGCCCCGTATCGGAAATTTTAAGCTCGGTGGGATTCGTGAAAAAACCGCCGGCCGAATTTGTTACGGGCTCCGTGCTCGACATCGCGTATGCTATACCCAGAACCACAACCACCACCAGCAAGCCGATCAGGGAACGCATGGCACCCCTGGGATTGGTCGCTATGTTGAACAGCGGGAACAGTATGGTAATAGCTACGGCAATTATGAACAATACGTACGCCCAGTTCAATATCATGGGCACGCCGCCTTCTCCCCGAACGAAAACGAAGATAAGGGCCACGACCGATATCGCCAGAAGCACGTATTTAATTAACGAAAGTATTTTTTTCATTGTGGGAGATTACTTTTTGCTGTACCTGGTAAGTATATCGACAAGAGTGATCGAGCTGTCTTCCATTGCGATAACGAGTCCGTCTATCTTGGACAGGATATAGTTATAGAACAGCTGGAGGATAACAGCAACGATAAGACCGGCCAGTGTGGTCAAAAGAGCAACTTTGATACCGCCGGCCACGAGGGTCGGGCTGATGTCACCGGCCGCCTGAATGGCGTCGAACGCACCGATCATACCTACTACGGTACCCATGAACCCTAACATAGGAGCGATAGCGATAAAGAGGCTGATCCAGGTAAGACCGCTTTCCATCTGCCCCATTTGAACAGAACCGTAAGAAACAACCGATTTTTCAACCACGTCGAGACCTTCGTCGTAACGTTCGAGACCCTGGTAGAAAATACTTGCAACCGGGCCGCGGGTATTGCGGCATACGTCTTTGGCAGCTTCGATGCCGCCGTTATTGAGGGCTTCCTCTACGTTGTTGATGAGTTTGCGTGTATTGGTGGTCGCAAGATTGAGATAAATAACGCGCTCTATAACTATTGCCAGGCCGAAGATAAGACACAATAGCACCGGAGTCATCCAGCCCACACCACCTTCGAGGAATTTTTGTTTGATAACCTGATGCAAAGGCTCGCCTTCAACATCGGTCTCAGGGTTGAGAGCCGTAGCAGCGGAATCTTCCACTACCGTTTCGGCCTGGGGAGCCTCTGCCGCCTCGTCCTGAGCATTGACATTAACAGCACCGAAACTAAGCATGCCGGCTACTGACAAAAACAAAAGAATTTTTTTCATAGTTAGTGATTGAAATTGTGATTAGTACTTTTTAATCTGTTTTTCTCTGTTACGTGTTGATAACTTGGCTTGCGGAGAAAGCGGGATTCGAACCCACGATACCCTTTTGGGGTATACGCACTTTCCAGGCGCGCACC